>JARYLX010000309.1 GCA_029907415.1 Melioribacter sp. | reverse complement strand
ATATGAAATTTTATAATCGATAATTCTTCTCCATCATGAGCTCCATTAAAACTTATTGTTCTGCCTATTCTATCTTTCCATTTACCAGTTATTCTTGTTGATTCGTGAATATGACCATGCAATGTTAAATATGGCTGCTTTTGTTCAATAAATTTTCTAATAGCTTTACTGCCTACATGAGAATCCAACACAATACTACTGCCAATTCTGTCTAAATTTGTTTTATAAGGAGGAGCGTGAAATAAAAATATTGAATTAGAATGATTTTCAATATTTGCTAACTTTTCTAAATCATTTTGAATTGTAGATAATTTTTCTTCATCAGAAATTTCGACTGTTCGTTTACCCATCTCAGGCGGTATACAACCTTTTTTAATTTCATAATTAATGTCATACTTTTCCCAATCTTTTAATAAAAATGGTGTAGGTGGAGAATAATTGTAACCATAGATTTTGTAATTATCTAATTTTATTTTCTTAAAATGAATATAATTCCATAAATTTTCTTTGCTAATATTTTCAATGATTTCTTCATAAATTCTTTCATCATTATTCCCAAGAATTAAATATATCTGTGGATATCTTTCTGATAGAAAATTTTTTATTCTTTTTAGATTTGGAACTATGTAATCCATTAAAAAATTTTGAGTGGAATGATGAGAAAGTATATCACCTGTCAAAAATAAAATATGAGGTGGTTCTTGAATAATTAAGTTAAATAATTTTTCATACCTTGATTTATGACCGTGTAAGTCAGATGTAAAATAACAGAGCATTTATAATTCCTAAAAAATATTTTTGTTTCTTTATTAAAGTTTTCTAAATTTACAACAAAAATTTACAAGACTTATGAAAAATTTAGTATATCATCATATCCACCATTATCATCTACTTCCTGAGAGAAGCGCCGGTATACTATAAATTAAATAATAAATTTTCAATAAGACCCCGGCGCATGTCGGGGTTTTTTGTTATATGGAGTGAAATATGTTAAATGGAAATTTAAAATTAGCTTTACAAAAAAGAGGAAGATTAACCGAGAAATCACTTCAACTTCTGCGTAACTGCGGACTTGATATTGAAGATTATTCAGAAAGGTTAATAATTACAACACGTAATTTTGAACTTGATATTTTATTCTTGCGTGATGATGATATTCCAGAATATGTAAGTGATGGAGTTGCAGATATTGGGATTGTTGGTGAAGATGTTTTATATGAAAGAAATGTAGAAGTTGATGTAATTCGAAAATTAGGTTATGGCAAATGTAATTTATCTTTAGCTATTCCAGAAAATAAAACGCTCAACAACATATCCGAACTCAATGGGAAAAGAATTGCTACTTCTTATCCAAATCTTTTAAAAAAATTTCTTGATGAAAATAATATTAAAGCAACAATTGTCGAGATTAGTGGTTCAGTAGAAATTGCACCATCACTTGGAGTAGCAGATGTAATTTGTGACCTTGTTTCAACAGGAAATACTCTTAAGCTGAATAAGCTTAAAAAATCATTTGATGTTTTTTCTTCTGAAGCAGTTTTGATTAAGAACAAATTTATTGATAATGATGATAACAAAAGTTTATTGTTGAATAATTTATTGGTTAGAATAGATTCAGCTTTAACTGCAAAAACATCAAAATACTTAATGATGAATGCCCCTAAGTCTTCACTCGAAGAAATTGAAAAAATAATCCCTTCACTTAAAAGTCCAACTATTCTTCCTTTAGCTGATCCTACAATGGTTGCAGTTCATGCAGTAATACCTGCAGAACAATTTTGGGAGATTTATCAAAAACTAAAAAGTGCTGGCGCTTCAGGAATTTTAATTTTACCAATTGAAAATATGATATTATGAAAATTGTTGATTACAAAAATCTTAATGTAAAACAGATTGAAAAATTATTAAGTCGTCCTGCTATTAAGACAGCAGAGATTTATGAACAAATTCGACCAATAATTCAAAATGTAAAGAATAAAGGAAGAAGTGCAGTAATAAAATATGCAAAAAAATTTGATGGCTTAAGAGACGAAAATATTCTTATTGACAGGAATGAATTATCAAAAGTCGAAAGAAAATTATCACGCGATGTTCGTAAAGCAATAATCACTGCTGCAGATAATATTTTTAAATTTCATGAAAAGCAGAAGAAAAATGAATATGAGATTGAAACAATGCAGGGCATAAAATGCTGGCGTAAATCTGTTCCGATTGAAAATGTTGGTTTATATGTTCCGGGTGGTAGTGCAGTTTTAGTTTCGACAATGTTGATGCTGGGAATACCTGCAAAAATAGCTAATTGTAAACGAGTAGTTGTTTGCTCTCCAGTTAAAAATGAAATTAATCCTGCTTTGGCATTTGCAGCAAGAATTTGTGAAGTAGATGAATTTTATAGAATAGGCGGTGCTCATGCAATTGCAATGATGGCTTATGGAATCGAGGATGTAAAGAAAGTAGATAAAATTTTTGGTCCCGGAAATCAATTTGTAACAGCAGCTAAAACACTTGTAAGCATTGACCCTGATGGCTGTGCAATCGATATGCCTGCAGGTCCAAGTGAAGTTTTGATAATTGCAGATGATTCTGCAGAGAGTTCTTTTGTTGCAGCTGACTTATTATCACAAGCTGAACATGGTGAAGATTCTCAGGTAATTTTAGTTACGACAAGTAAAGATTTAGCAGAACAGGTATTAATTGAATTGAAAAATCAACTTCAGTTATTGCCTCGAAAATTAGTTGCAGAGAAATCTCTTAATAATTCAAGAATCATTTTGGTTCAAAATCTTGAAGAAGCAATTGAAATTAGCAATAGATATGCACCGGAACATTTGATATTGGCAGTCCAGAATCCAAATAAATTAATAAATAAAATAGTTAATGCAGGTTCTGTTTTTATTGGAAATTATTCACCAGAAAGTGCTGGTGATTATGCATCTGGAACTAATCATTCATTGCCAACATATGGATATGCAAAGTCGTATGGTGGAGTTAATGTAGAATCATTTATGAAGTCTATTACATTTCAAAAATTATCTAAAGATGGACTAAAGAAAATTGCTCAAACAGTAATTACTCTTGCAGAGGTTGAAGAACTGCAAGCTCATGCAAATGCAATAAAAATTAGGTTAAATAAATGAACATAGAAAAATTAGTAAGAAAAAATATTTTGGAACTAAAACCTTATACTTCTGCTCGCCAGTCGCATTCTGAAGGAATTCTTCTTGATGCAAATGAAAATAGTTTTGGAACAGTTTTACCTGAAGAAGATTTTTGGGGTGTTAATCGTTATCCGGACCCATATCAAAAGATAATGAGAGAAGGTGTAAGCAAGTTTTTAAATATTCCT
>JARYLX010000308.1 GCA_029907415.1 Melioribacter sp. | reverse complement strand
TAGTTGAGAGATTTTTTTCTTTCTTATTTTTTTTGTTATGTGTCATTGTAATAATATTAATGATTACCGTATTTTTTTTCTCCAGCAGTTATTCTCAATTTCAAATAATTTTGTTTTGGCGGAAGAGGACAAGTTGCATATTTTGTGAAAGCACACGGCGGATTATATGCTTTGTTGAAGTCAATAAAAATTTTTTCTGTCGAATCAGGTTTATTCACATAAAGAAATCTTCCGGCACCGTATGTTTCTTTTCCGCTTGTTTCATCTGCAAAAATTAAAAAGTATGAATTACCTTCATCTAAGACATCCAGCTTAAATTTTTTGCCGTCTTTGTTAAATAATAAAGCACCAGGAGAATTTTCTTCTTCTATCGTACCAAGTACATTTGGAACAAATATTTTTTTCGGCGGAATGTATGGTTCAAATATTGCTTCGATTTTCCAATCCTCATTAACAGGAAATGTTTCTATGCCCTTGAAGTTTTTTACCAACTCACTTTCTAAATCTCTAAGTCTAATTCCATATTTGTTTCCTCTTTTTATTACAAACCATCTAAGGGAATTATATTCAAGAATTGTTGGGTTGCCCTGCATATCATTTTTAAGTTCGAGGGACTTTATTTTTTCACCATTGCTAATTACATCAATCCCGTCGTTAATTTCAAGTTTTACAGTGGAATCTTTTAAATAGAATTTCCCGATAAAACGAGGTGCTTTAGATGGGAAAATTATATCATTACTTTTGTCGCTTCCAAATTTGTTCTCACCATCTTTCAGCCAATAAAGTCCAACAAGATTGAGCCAGCCGTTTTCTTTTTTGAGATTTTCAATTCTTCTTTCGTGCCATGCTTTTATCTCTGCAATGTAATCTAGATTTCCCTTTTCTTTGAGAGGTTCTCCACAAGAACAAAAAATGAATATTATTATTACATAAAAGTGATTTTTTATTTTCATTTTTAACACTTTATTAATTACACTGAAAAAATAATGAATTATATCTTAATCACCATAATTATAAAATTTACTTGACAAATTGATATTAATATGATATCATTGTGATAGCTTAATTAAGGAGGTTCTTAAAATGGAAGCAATACATGAAAAAAAGGCTCTTAAGGTTAACGGCTTTTTAATTCTATTAATCATTTTAGCTTTACTAATTCTGGATTACAAAATTTTTGTACTTAGTATTAAACCTCTATCTGGAACTTTAATGTTTATTTCAATTTTGTTATTGATTTTTATCGTTATAGCTTTTAATGGCTTTATTGCAGTTCAACCAAACGACTCAAGAGTAATTATTCTCTTTGGGAAATACTTGGGGACAGTAAGAGAAACAGGATTTTGGTGGGTTAATCCATTAGTTGTAAAAAGAAATGTTTCCTTGCGAATTCACAATTTCAATAGTGAAAAAATTAAAGTGAATGATTTACATGGTAATCCAATTGAAATAGCAGCTGTAATAGTATGGCGAGTTGTAGATACTGCTCGTGCTGTATTTGATGTTCAAAACTATGAGCAATTTGTTGCTATTCAAAGTGAAACTGCTATCAGAACTCTTGCAACAAAATATGCATACGATGCTTCTGAAGAGGAAAGTTTTTCGTTGCGTGGTAATCCACAAGAAATTGCAGAAGAACTTAAGAAAGAAGTTCAATCTCGACTTGATATTGCTGGTGTTGAAGTTATTGAATCAAGAATCAGTTACTTAGCTTATGCACCAGAAATTGCTCAAGCTATGTTACGCAGACAGCAAGCTCAGGCAGTTGTAGCAGCTCGACAAAAAATTGTCGAAGGTGCCGTTGGTATGGTTGACATGGCTCTTAAAGCCTTAAGTCAACAAAATATTGTTCAGCTTGATGAAGATAAAAAAGCTACTATGGTAAATAATTTAATGGTTGCTCTTGTATCGGAAGTTCAGGCTCAACCAGTAATTAATACCGGAACACTCTATCAATAAAACTAATTTTATATCATGAATAAAAATATTTCAGATTATATTGGTAAAGAATTAATTTTTGTAAAAAAGCAGCTGCTTGGAACTACCTACGAATTAAAATATGAGAATGAAGTATTGTGTCAAATGAAAATTAAGAATGTTTTTACAAAAAGAGCAACAGTTAGCGGCTTTTTAAAAGATGATATAGAATTTTATAAAAATTCTTTTTGGTCAAATGAAACATGCATTAGAAATATTAATAATGAACTCCCATTTGCAACTTATAAAAGCCCAATTCTATCTTTGAGCGGAACAATATTCTTGCCTGTGGGTGAACAGTTGTTTGTTAAATATGATTTGTTAGGATTAAATTATGAAGTTCGAGATCAATTCAATCAAACATTAATAAAATTGAAAAATAATATTTTTTATCCGCGTGCTAAAGTAGAAGTTATTAGAAAATCTAATTTGATTGATAAACATCCGTGGATTTTGGCGTTGTTGTTTTATGTTATGTTAAAAAGAAGAAGCAAATAATATGGCAGAAAAGAAAAAATTTCTTCTAAGGATAGATGAAAATATTTATAATGCTCTGGAGAAATGGGCTGCTGATGATTTAAGAAGTATCAATGCACAAATAGAATTTTTATTGAAGGATATTTTGCGTAAAAGTGGTAGATTGAAAGAAACAAATGATAATAATGAAAAGAATTCTAAAAATGAAAATGAATAAATAAAATTGCAGGTACTGTCAATCCGATTGCGAATTTTAGTGCCTGCATAATTTTTTCAATCAATTATTCCTTTAATTTCCCACTCATAAATTTTGTTGTGTCGATATAGTACCCATGAAATATAAATATTTTGATAGAGCACATAAAAAACAGGTCCAAGTACTGTAATTGGGTTCATAAATGTTAAAGCAATCCAGATTGTAAATGCATTATTTTTTTGTCCAAGTGATTGACTTGATTCTGCACGAAAGTCTTTTCCTCCAATAATCCATCCTATGGAAAAAAATAATATACAAAGTAAAGCTGATATAACTGCAATATAAATTACTATTTGAATATTTCCAGTTAGCTCATTTTGAATGTAATTTGATGCATCTGAAGTAGCAATGTAAACATTGATAATTAATAAATAGTAAGAAGTATCTTTCCACTCTATTAATTTTTTCCAAATTATTGGTGAAATTATTTTTATTAGTTGAGCAAGAGCAAATGGAATTGAAAGTGTGATTATAACAGGAACAAATACTTTTCCAATTGATATGTCAGCTGTGTTGTTAATAATTATTGGAAGCAAAAAAGGAATTAATAATGTAATTACAATATTATTTAATAATAATGAAAATAAAACAAACTCTACTTTTCCTTTTCTTAAACTAATAATAACAGGTGCTGCTATTGCAGTAGGTGCTATTGCCGTAATAAAA
>JARYLX010000307.1 GCA_029907415.1 Melioribacter sp. | reverse complement strand
ACCAGGCATTTAAAATTGTAAATGATACTATTCCAAAGATAGAGCCTGAGAAAGAAGAGGTACAAAATGTTCAGTAACATTGAATTTGCTAATTCATGGGCTTTGTATTTTTTGTTGCTTTTGCCATTTATGTATTACTGGTATATTAAAAAGAATAAACAAATTACTCCCTCTGCAATTTTTTCTTCTATAAAATTATTTGAAGAAGTTCCCAAAAGTTTGAAAGAGAAATTAATTCATGTGCCAATAATATTAAGAATATTATCTTTAGCTTTATTGATAATTGCATTTGCGCGTCCACAAAGTTTCTCGTCGGGAGAGAATATTTACACCGAAGGAATTGATATAGCTATGGTTCTTGATATTTCGGGTAGTATGCTCGCAGAAGATTTTAAACCAAATCGTCTTGAAGCTGCCAAAAAGGTTATAAATGATTTTATAAAAGGAAGAACATCTGATAGAATTGGACTTGTTATTTTTTCTAGAGAAAGTTTTACTCAGTGCCCTTTAACAATTGATTATTCTGTGCTTCGTAATCTTCTTTCAGAAATTTACAGTGGTATGATAGAAGATGGAACTGCTATAGGTAATGCGATTGCAAATGGAGTCAATAGATTGAAGGATAGTCAATCAAAGAGTAAGGTTATGATTCTTTTAACTGACGGGGTTAATAATGCAGGGGAAATTGACCCAATTACTGCAGCGCAAATAGCTCAAAAATTTGGAATTAGAATCTACACTGTTGGTGTTGGTACTATAGGAGAAGCTCCTTATCCATTTCAAACTCCTTTCGGTAAGAGATATCAAATGGTGCCAGTAGAAATTGATGAGAATTTATTGAAACAAATTGCGAACATTACTGGTGGTAAATATTTCAGAGCTACAAACAGTAGAAAACTTGTTGAAATATATGATGAGATTGATAAACTTGAAAAAACAAGAGTTGAAGTTACGTCATATCGTCATGCCCAAGAACTATATTTTGGCTGGGCATTAAGTGGATTAATTTTATTATTTGCAGAATTTGGTCTATCAAAAATCTATTTAAGAAAATTACCTTGATTAATAAGGGGAATTGAATTGATAAGGTTCGCTAACATAGAATTTCTTTACGCGTTGTTAATTATTCCTGGTTTAATTCTTATTTATATTTATCTACAAAAAAATCGCAATAAGATTTTAGAAAAATTTGCAGATAGTAAACTTCATAATATTTTATTTCCATTAAAGAGCAATGCTAAAGCTCATCTTAAATTTGCTTTATTTACATTCTCATTAATGTTAATATTAATTGCTCTTGCAAATCCACAGGTTGGAACTAAAATAGAAGAAGTAAAACAAATTGGAATTGATGTTTATATTTTACTTGATGTTTCGAAAAGTATGCTGGCTGAAGATATTAAGCCAAGCAGACTCGAAAAAGCCAAGTATGAAATTTCAAAATTAATTCAGAGACTTAAAGGAGATAGGATTGGATTAATAGTATTTGCAGGAGAGGCTTATGTTCAAATACCGTTGACATCAGATTATTCTGCAGCAAATTTATTCTTAAATGCAGTTGATGTAAATTCTGTGCCCCAACCTGGGACAGCAATTGCTCCTGCTATCAAGTTAGCATTAAAATCTTTTAAATACGATGATGGTACAAAAAAAGCAATTGTAATTATAACTGATGGAGAAGACCATCAAGGTGAATTAGAAAGTGTTCTTGATGAAGCAAATTCAAAAGAGGTAGCTATTTATGCTATTGGATTTGGTTCTCCAGCAGGAGTTCCAATCCCAATTTATAATGAAGCAGGTGTACAGGTTGGTTATAAAAAAGATAATCAAGGGAATATTGTATTGACAAGACTGAATGAGGAAATTCTAAAACAAATAACATCAAAATGTAATGGTAAATATTATCGTGGTACAAACACTGAAGATGAACTTGAAGCTATTTACAATGACCTTGCTAAAATTGAACAAAGTGAATATGGTTCCAAAAGAATTACAGAATATGAAGATAGATTTTACTATTTCTTGTTCCCTGCTATTTTGTTATTGATTATTGATTTCTTCATATCTTCAAATAAATCTTCGTGGCTTGCAAGGCTTGAAAAATTAAGAGGTGAACAAAAATGAAATATTTCACTGTATTTTTTTTGATTTTAATAACGACCGTAAATGCTCAAAGCCATAGAAGTTTAATTAATGATGGTGTTGATTTGTATAAAGAAGGAAAATTTGCAGATGCAGAAGTAAATTTCAAAAAAGGCTTGGAAAAGAAACCGGATTTATTTCAGGGACATTTTAATCTTGGAGATGCCTATTATAAACAAGGCAGATATGATGAAGCGATTCAATCATATAAAAATGCTTTGTCATTTACAGAAGATAAATTAAATAAAGCTAAGGTTTTTCATAATATCGGGAATGCTTTATTAAAATCTCAAAAGTATCAAGAAAGTATTGAAGCTTATAAAAATGCTTTAAAGCTCAATCCAGATGATGTAGAAACAAAATACAATCTTTCTTATGCATTAAATATGTTAAAACAAAAACAGAATCAAAATCAAAAGAATCAGGATAAAAATCAAAATAAACAGAATGATGATAAAAAAAATAATCAGGATAGGAATAATCAGGATAAGCAAAATCAACAGGATAAAGAACAGAATAAACAAAATCAGTCGCAGCAGCAGAAAAATCAAATAACAAAAGAAGATGCTCAAAGAATTCTTGAAGCATTAAAAAATAATGAACAGGATTTGCAAAAGAAACTTAGAAAAATAAAAGGCAAAGCAGTTGTTGTAGATAAAGACTGGTAATTGAAAAAATTTATCTTGGTTTAAATTCTGGAGAGATGATTTATGAAAGTGAACAATAAAAAATTTATTCTGATATTAATTTTATTTATCACAGGATTATATTTCAATTCTTTTGCACAGGATTTTAATGCCACTGTTGATAAAACAACAGTAGGGCAATATGAACATTTTCAGGTCTATTTTACTTTTAATGGTTCTGATATAAATGGATTAAGCAATTTTCGTCCACCCTCATTTCAAGGTTTTAGAGTGTTAAGCGGTCCAAATCAATCAACAAGCATGCAAATTATAAATAATAAAGTATCTGCTTCGCTTACATTTTCATATATACTGCAGCCTACTAATGTAGGAGAATTTACAATCGGTTCAGCTTCTGTAGATTATAATGGAAAAACTTATAGAACTGCCCCTTTGAAAATATTTGTAGTGAAAGGAACACCGCAGCAGAGAAAAGAAAGTGATGGTATAACCTCAGATGAGTTATCTAAAAATGTTTTTATTGTTGCAGAAGCAAGCAAAACACGTGCATATATTGGTGAGCAAATTACAGTTACATATAAACTTTATACGAAATTAAATATTG
>JARYLX010000306.1 GCA_029907415.1 Melioribacter sp. | reverse complement strand
AACATCGTAATAAATTATACAAGAGATATACAACTTAGAAAAAAGATCAGTGGTGAAGAAATTGAAAAAATCCGGGAAGCCGTGTTAAATGGAAAAACAAAATTACAGACGGCTAAGGCCCTCAAATGTTCTTATCTTAAAGTATTAAGGCTCACAAAAGACATTCCGAGCCAATATTTATCAAAATATATAAAAGGATATCCTGGGATCCGGGGGAAAACACTATGTATTTTAGAGGAAATAATCAGGAATGGGTATTATATTTGTACACAGGGTGATTCCGATAAATATCTTATAATCAGAAAATATTTTTTAAACATCTGTAGGGCTCATGTTTATAATAAAACTGTTTTATTCTTTGAGGATAAATCTGATATTGCGATAAGGGGTTTCCTCGAACATATAGATAAAAGAAGGTTAAGCTTTCACGAGCTTAAAACAATATCCAAAGCCTTTAAATCAAAATTAACCCATAAAGAAAAACATAAATACTGGAATAATTCTTAAAATTCTTAAAATTTGCACAGATTTTTTTACTTTTGCATAAGATATGAATAAACCATTCCCTCATAATACTATACTTTCGGAACTCGTGAACAACACCGATAATTACTGTATGGCTGTGACCATATTGATGAGCAATAGGAAGGAGTTCGTCTATTGATATATATACCATTATTCCTCCAACAAAAGCAAGTAGTAAATACAAAAAACCTCCAGATAAAAATGGTATAAGTATTAAAAAACCAATAACTGCCCCAGCTGGCTCAGCAAGACCTGATAAAAAAGAATAAATAAATGCTTTTTTTTTTTTATCAATAGTTGCATAAAAAATAGGAATTGATACTGAGATACCTTATGGAATGTTATGAATAGCAATAGCTAGTGTAATAATTACTCCGAGTTTCACATTGTTTAAAGCAGTTGCAAATGTAGCAAGTCCTTCAGGAAAATTATGTATAGTTATAGCAATAGCAGTAAATATTCCTGTTCTCATTAGTTTATTTTCAACTTTGATATTACTTTCATTTGAAAGTCCACTATATGAATGGGGATTTTCTTTCTCAGGTATTATCATGTCAATAAAACCTATAAACATTATACCAAGAAAAAAGGCAGCAACGGCTGTGATTTCTCCAATAGAATTTAATGCCTGAGGAGGAAGTTCAACAAATGAAACATAGAGCATAACTCCTGCTGAAAAACCAAGAGAAAAAGAAAGATATATCATCTTAGGACTTTTTATAAAATATGCAATAGCACTTCCAATTCCTGTTGAAAGACCGGCAATTACTGTCAAGAAAAAAGCAATTCCTAAAGTGGTTGGATCTTGCTTATTATTAAAATCTTTTTAGAGCTATTTCTAATTATTTTTTGTCTTACATTTTTTACATATACCATAAAAATTTGTATTTATGAATTCAACTTTTATTTCCTTTAATTTTTTTCCGATTTTTTGTAAATACTCTGTTAAAATTTTTGATTCGAAATCAATAATTTTTCCGCATTTTCTACAAATTATATGATGATGTGGGTTAAGATTTGGTTCATATCTTGAAACTCCTTTTATATTTACTTCTTGAATTAAACCTTTTTCAGTTAAAAATTTAAGATTTTGGTAAACAGTTGCTTTGCTTATTCTCGTGAGTTTCTTTTTCACTGCTTCATAAACATTATCAACAGTTGGATGGGTAGTATTATTTTTTAAAAAATTTAGTATTTCTATTCTTTGATTTGTGTATTTAATTTTTGTATTTTTCATTTTAATCAAGAATGATTATTTGTTGATAATTAATATTGTTTATAAAAGAAAAAGGAAAAATGATTAGTTTCTGAATTTTTTATTCTTTTTTGAAACACATAAACCAATCAAGACAATATTTTCCTTCTTCTTTTTTTTCAACTCTTTCTTTGGCAAGACCACATGAACCTGGCGGTGGAATTATGCAATCTTCTCCAGGTTCCCAGTTACATGGTGTGGCAACACCTTCTTTATCTGATTTTTGCATGGCAATAAGTAGTCTTTTAATCTCATTTATGTTTCTTCCGTTTGATAGGGGATAGTAAAGTATTGCTCTTATCTTTGCTTTTGGATCTATTATAAAAACTGCTCTTACTGCTTGGGTAGTTGATGCATTTGGTTGTATCATTCCAAATTTTTTTGCGATATCCATTTTTATATCTTCAATTACTGGAAAATTAACTTCTACATTTTTCATTCCTTTGTACTCTATTTTCTCTTTTATGGTTCTTAACCATGCTATATGAGCATAAATGCTATCAATAGATAAGCCGATTAATTCCGTGTTTAGTTTTTTAAAATCTTTTTGCATTGTTGCAAAAGTCATAAACTCTGTTGTGCATACTGGTGTAAAATCTGCTGGGTGGCTAAATAGAATTACCCATTTATCTTTGTAATCTTCTGGGAATTTGATTTCTCCCATTGTTGTTTTTGCCTTGAAATGTGGTGCATCATCACCTATTAAAGGCATAGAATAATATTCTTTTTTTTCTTCATCCATATAAATTTTCTCCATTTATTTTATAATTTTTTTTATTTATGCATCTTAATATTATGTTTTAATGATTTCTTTATTGTAAAAATTTTGAAACAAATGGACTGTTTGTTCCTGCAGGTCTGCGGAAATGTCCTGAAGGTCCTTTACCCAAAAACTCAGTAAACCATGCCTCGTGCTCGATTTCTTCATTTAAGATTGCAAGAGCAAGATCATATGTTCTATGGTCTTTTCCAGCAGTTAAATTGCAAATTTCAGTGTATCCTCTAACTGCACATTGTTCAGCATGTAATAAAACTTCTACTATTTTTTTAATATCTTTTGGATTTTTTGGTAATTTCGCGGGAGGGCATGCTGACATGTCATGAAATGTTTTCATATCTTCAGGTAGTTTTCCCCCTAGTTCATATATTCTTGGAACTAATGCCTCAAAATAGTTTCTATCTTCTATTCTTGCGTCTTCTGCTACTGCTTTTAATCCTTCTCCGTCAAATCCAATAAGATTTGATCGAAGAATTGTGTAGTAATAATAGGTCGTTAGTTCTGCTGCTGCATTTTTAATTAAAAGTTTAAGCAGTTCATCTACATTTAAACCAGCTTTTTCTACTAATTTTCTTGATACTTCTGCTGCCATATTCGTCACATCTTTAAGTAAAAAACAATTTTACTTAATATTTATTATTAGTTAATAATGAATACTATATAAATATTTCCTTCATTTAACCTTATTATCTAAAAATTTAAAGCATTAAATTAATGTTAAAAACAAATTGATTGATTATACTGTTTTCAATAAAAATTTTTAAAACTTTTTTCTAAAAATAACAATTTTTAAGTTAATCATTAAAGATTCAATAAAATTTTTTTAAATTGTTTTATTATTTCCTTTTTTTAAATTCT
>JARYLX010000305.1 GCA_029907415.1 Melioribacter sp. | reverse complement strand
CCTTTCTGGAAATCATCAAGTGGCGGCCAGATTTTCCATTTACTTCCAGAAGCTGTATTAATCATATCTTGAGTTACTACAGGAGAATTATTTTCAACTTTAAATCGGGGATGTTTAGCAATAAAATTTGGGTCAATTGGTTGTGCAATTCTATCTGCATAAGTAACACCTCTTTGAACACCGAAAGGAATATGAGTTTGATTTTCATCTATCAAACCATTTCCATTATCATCTATTAAATTATCCGGGATTTCCCCTTCAATCATTTCTGCAGTAATAAAATTATTTAGTTCTGGGCTATCACCATCGTTATCAATTCTATCTACTGCGTTGCCTGGTGTTTCAAGGAATGCAACAGCTACAATACCTACGGGGTCTGAGCCAAATTGAGGTGCTTTATGGTCATTATCACGAGACCACGCAATGTCTTCGAGTAAATCAAATTCAGAAATATCATCTTGAGAATCGCCATCGCCGCCAACAAAATCTGCATACCAGACCGTTACACCAACTTTTTGAATATCTTTAGTTCCATCATTTTTAACATAGTGAAGTAGGTAGAGAGCATCTTCGACAAGAACTTGAGACCAGGCAAGAGCTCTTACATCAAGAAGAATTCCTAAACCTTTTCTTGTTAAATCAGTTGAATCCGGGAAATAATTTACATATCTATCATACCTATCATCAGAAGCGCGATAGAACATTTCCTGGTCTGCATTAAAAACATTTTTACCGAAGTAACCATTCCATGAACCACGCCATCCGGGATCAATTGGGTCATTCATTCTATCAGGCCAGAATGCAGGCCAGGTTTCTTCATCTACACTTGTTGCAATTTCATTTTTCTTTTCGTTGAAGTATCCTGGCACCGGTTCAAAGTTCCATGTCTTACCTTCAGGCGAACGACGAAAATTAAATACATCTATAATTCTTTGTCTTTCCCCTGCGTTATCAATAACTTCTCCACCAACAAAAACTCCAAGCATTGCTAAGTAAACATGCCCTGTATTTTTAGGCCATTCATAAGGTGTTTGAACAGAAATTGGATATTGTCCACCTTCTCTGCCAGTCATACCAAAATTAAAAACAGTAGTCCTGATTCGATTTCCTTCCATCTGACCTTTAGTTCTTTTTGTTGGATCTCCTCTTTCTTTGCCTGGTTTATATTGTGCATTAATATTTATTGTCATTAGAAGTGAAATTAAAACACATAATATTTTGAAAAACTTATTCATTTTTTTCTCTCCTTTTAGAATGATAATTCAATTCCAAATTGAACTAATCTTGGTTCTCCATAATTTGTTGGATATCTTAAATATTCTTCTACTGTATTTGGTCTCTTTGGATCATATCCAATATTTTTTCCTTCTGTAGTGTAATCAGCTTTCCCTGTATCTCCATAAACGTTTATTACAACTTTAGTATCAAATAAATTAAATATGTTGAGGAAAGATGTGAAATCTAAGCCGCCAATCTTGAATGTTTTATGCAGTCTTAAATCAAAAACATATTGATTGGGTTTTCTTCTGCTATTACGCTGCAAACCAGAAGTTATACCTCTATCGGCAATATATTGTGTTATAGAGGGGGTATAAGGAAGTCCCGTTCCATAGCGTGTAACCAAAGAAGCGCCCCAATCCACATCTCCAACAAATAAAGATAAGTTTAATAGATGTCTTTGGTCCCAATCGAGTGGTATTAAATATAAAGTTGGTTCATTATTACCAAGTTGTGCATAAAATTCATCTTCTGGATTTGAATTGCTTCCTTCGGCTACCTGATAAGTATAATTAATATCAATTGAATAATGATTGCTAAATCTCTTATTTAGATTAAAAGTGATTCCTTTTACATTGGAATAATCTTTATTTATATAAGTTGAATAACTTACAAGATTACGTGTCATTATAAGAGGTCCAGCAGTAATCCAGTTTCTTATGTCACGATAAAAAGTTGTAACATCAAGAGTAAATGATTCAAAGAATTCCTGTTTAAATCCGATTTCATACATTGTAGTGCTTTGTGGTTTTAAGTCTGGATTTCCATAAGGCCCATAACTGCTACCGGTATTTGGAACATAATAAGGACCAAGATTAAATAAATATTGAAAAGTGGGTATTTGTAAAAACTGTCCATAAGAAAAATGCAGAACACCTTTATCACTAATTGGATAAGCAATTCCAAAGCGAGGACCAATTGCCCATTTGGGAGTAGCATTTTTATAAAAGTATGGTTCTCTTTCCTTTAAAGTAAAATTAGCAAGTTCTGACCTTAAAGGTAAATTAATATTTGGGTCTGTAGGATCAACCAAAACTTTCCCTTTGGAATCAAAATAGTCAAGTCTCAATCCAATATTAATTATTACACTTTCATACTCAATTTTATCTTGAATATATGCAGAAAATTCTATCGGTGAATTTGAATACTTTGTTCTATTAGGAGTATTCTCTTCTGGTATTGAAGGAACAAATGGTTCAACAGGAACTCCGTTTATTCTTAACGGCTCCAAGTTGTAATCATCAACTTTTAGTTTATGCCATCTTCCTTCAACTCCAAATTTGATTAAATGCTTGTCTGTAATTTGACTGGTAAAATCAAATTTACCAATAAAAGTATTTGTGGTTCTAAAATATCTATGCAAATTCGTACCTTTGGAAGCAAATGCATAACCAACAGTTCTTAATGAATCGGGATGTAAATATCTTGAGTCTAATGGGTCGTCATAGAGTTTTTCATTAAAGTCTCTGAAAAAATTTGATACTTTCAAAACATAAAAAGATTTGCTCGATAGTGTGTGAGTAAGTGTAAATGTAGAATTGTAACTTTTATTAAATTTTTTCACATCGCCATCAGGATTTAGTTTGAAGAAGTGATTATAATCTTTATAATGATTTGTTGAATACAATAACTCAGCATTCATTTTTAATGAAGAAGATGCAAAAAAGCTCAAATTAATCTGTCCAAGAAATCTTTTACTCCAGTTCATTGGGGTTAATTTTTCATCACCTTTAGAACCATCGGGATTAAATTTTCTTATGCCATAGAGATAGCCATCATCATAAGTATAACGCAAATTTGAAAAGAAAGTTAATTTATCACTCGTTAAAGGGATTGGACCACTTAAGCTGCCTTGTAGATTATAGTTTGCAATTGGATTGAATTTGTCAATACCTGTGAAATATTCTGTAAAATTAGAAACATAATCGCTGCTGTATACTTTAATATTCCCATTGAATCTTCTTCCGCCTTCTTTTGTTACTACGTTTACAATTCCTGACAATGCCTGACCATATTCTGCATTAAAAGTTCCACTTATTACTTGAAGTTCTTGAATACTACTATTATCAATATCTATTCCTCTGCTGTTGTCAAATGCATCAGTTATAGAAACACCATTTACCCAGTAAGCAATTTCA
>JARYLX010000304.1 GCA_029907415.1 Melioribacter sp. | reverse complement strand
CCCGCATCTGGTCATACGCCTTGTCTCTGGCTTCTTTTGATGCATTCATATCTTCAGTAATTGACTTCAGACTATCGGTGCCTTTACTTCGTGTCATTTCCTTGTCAATCTTTGCTTGTGCAAAATAATTACTTGCTTCTTTTGTTGCATTTACTGGGTTTGGCTGCCGCTCTTTTTTCTTTTCACCTTCTATTGTCAAAATATTATCTTGCAATGTAATTTTTAAATCTTCTTTTTTTACGCCTGGTATTTCGGCAACAACATTGATATTATTGTCGTCTTCCGAGATATCAATTCTCGGATTGAAATTATCTGTAAAGGAGAAGCCAAAATTTGCAAAGTCTTCGAAATATCTTTGAATTCTGTCATGTAAGGTTTCGAGTTCTTTTAAGGGTTCAAATCTTACGAGTGTCATGGCTATCACCTCCTTCTTTTGTTAATTTTTGCAATTATATAAACAAGAGGTGTGCCAGACACAAAATATTTTCTTAAGTCATTATTTTACAATATGTTATAAGAATTTTATAATTAATCAGTAAATTTGAAAATTTGTCAGATGTTTCTGTATTTTCCTGCTAAAAATTAATTTTTGACAGAAACATATGTCAATTTTAACAAATAAGTAGTCGGAGGTAAAATTGTTTAACATCGAAGAATTTGATATTAAACTCGATACTGAATTTATAGGCCGCAATTTTATTTATTGCGATGAAGTTGATTCAACTAACACCGCATTGCTAACTAATAAAGATTTTAATCGAGATGGTACTGTTTTGCTTGCTGAATATCAGAGCAAGGGAAGAGGACGAAAAAATCGCACATGGGTAAGTAATGCTGGACAAAATTTAACATTCTCCATTTTATTGAAGGGAGATTTCAAAGAAAAAAAAGTCAATTTAATTAATCTTGGCAGCAGCCTTTCTGTTGCTCAATCTTTAGAAAATTTATATCAATTTGATGTTGAACTTAAATGGCCTAATGATGTTTTAGTTAATAAGAAAAAAATTGCAGGAATTTTACTCGAATCTACATCAAAAGGAAATAAGATTAACAAATTAGTAATTGGAATTGGAATTAATGTGAATCAACCAAACTTTCCCGGGAAATATGATATTCAACCAACATCTGTAAGAAAAGAATTTAAGTCGATAGTCAGCAGAGAAAAATTATTAAGCGAAGTTCTCAATAATTTTGAAAGTATCTTACAACTTGTTAAAGATGACCCTAATAAAATATTAAATGACTGGCGTAATCGATGCAAAATGATTGGAGAAAAAGTTAAGGTTGTTTTTGACGATAAGATTAAAGTCGGAATATTTGACGATATTGATGAAAATGGATTTTTAATTTTAAAGGCTGGCGATACAATAGAAAAAATTAATTATGGGGATGTCAGTTTAAGATAGAAAGTTATTATGAAAGTTTATTTTGATAATGCTGCTACAACGCCTCTTAATCCTCAAGTTTTTGAAAAGATGAAACCTTACGTTACAGAATTTTTTGGTAATCCATCTTCTATTCATTCATATGGAAGAAAAACAAGAGTTGCAATTGAAGAAGCACGAGAAGTAATTGCAGAGTTCATCAATGCCAAACCGGGTGAAATTTATTTTACGAGCGGAGGAACAGAGGCAAATAATTTTATTATAACAGGCATTACTAAAACTGAATTTTCAGAATCAAGAAAAAATAAAATTATAACAACAAAAGGAGAACACCACAGCGTTTTGGATACTTGTTATGAATTAACGAAATACGGTTTTGAACTTCAATTAATTGATATCGACAAAAATTCAAAAATTATTTTGAGTGATTTTGAAAATAAAATAAATGAAAATTGTGCTTTAACATCAGTAATACATATCAATAATGAAACCGGCAGTATTAATCCAATAGAAGAATTAAGTTCAATTACAAAAAGAAAAAAAATTTATTTTCATACAGATGCTGTTCAAAGTTTTGGAAAGATTAAAATTGATGTTAATGAATTAGGAATTGATGCACTTAGCGCCTCAGCTCATAAAATAAATGGTCCAAAAGGGACAGGTTTTGCTTATGTAAGAAGCGGTACACCAATATCACCGCTAATTTTTGGCGGTTCACAGGAAAGAAATCGAAGAGGTGGTACTGAAAATGTAGCAGGAATTGTTGGGCTCGCCGAGGCTGTTAAAATTGCAAAAGCAGAAATGGTAAAAAATTATGAGCATGTAAAAAAACTTCGTGATGAATTTGTAAAAGGCATAAAAATATTAGATAAGGATTTCATAAAAATTAATGGTGGAGAAGATGCATTCCCCTATATTTTGAGTATTACTTTTCTTTCTGAAAAATATAGAAATGAAGCAGAAGCAATGCTAATGTTTCTTGATATAAATGGAATTGCAGCTTCAAATGGAGCTGCATGTACTTCTGGAACTTTAAAACCTTCTCACGTAATTATCAATTCAGGGTATAAATTAGAAGATGCTGCAGGGACAATCCGTTTTTCCTTCGGATCGCAAAATACATTTAAAGAAGTTGAGTATGCATTAGAGATTTTGAAGAAAATGATCGAAAAATTTCGGAAATAAAATAAGAACACAGATAACACTGATAAAACATGATTTACACAGATATTAATCTTGTGGTCATCTGTCTAATCTGTGTTTTCTGTGTTCAACTAAAATTTTAATCAAGTTAAATAATCAATCATTAATGATAATTTTTCTTTCAGTTGCTTTCTGGGTACAATAAAATCAATAAAACCATTATCAAGTAAAAATTCAGATTTCTGAAATCCTTCTGGTAAATCTTTTCCTATTGTTTGTTTGATTACTCTTGGTCCTGCAAATCCAATTAATGCTTTTGGTTCAGCAATAATAAGATCTCCCAGCATTGCAAAACTTGCTGTAACTCCACCTGTTGTAGGGTCAGTTAGCACAGAAATGTATGGAATTTTAGCATCCGCAAGACGAGCAAGACGCGAACTTGTTTTTGCCATCTGCATTAATGAATAAGCTCCTTCCATCATTCTTGCCCCGCCGCTTTGACTGATAATAATCAAAGGAATTTTTTCTTCATAAGCCACATCAATTATACGAGCAATTTTTTCTCCGACAACTGCGCCCATACTTCCACCAATAAAATTAAAATCCATACATGCAAATGCAACTTTCTTCCCATCAATTTTTCCGACTCCAGTTCTAACTGCATCATATAATCCTGTTTTCTTTATAGTGGATTCAATTCGCTCAGTATATTTTTTTGTATCTTCAAATTGCAGCGGGTCGGCAGAACGCATTTTCTTATCATGTTCTTTGAAAGAACCTTTATCCAGTATCAAGGAAATGTATTGTTCACTACCAATTCTAAAGTGATATCCACACTTTGGACAAGTCCAGATGTTCACTTCAAGTTGTTTATTATGAATTATTTCACCAC
>JARYLX010000303.1 GCA_029907415.1 Melioribacter sp. | reverse complement strand
TAAGTTTTGCAGCACCTAATATTCTGGTTTCTGAAGGATATTTTACAAATTCATTATCAGAAACATCTCCATGTGGATGGGCTCCAATTCTTCTTGAGTAAAAAAGCTCCGGCCAACCAAAATTAAATCCCCAGTTATGATTTGCACCGCCAATTCCAAAGTAAAAAATATTTGAGCCTTCTATAAAGAATGGTCTTTTTTCTTCAAAGTAAGATTCAAATGCTGTTAAATTAATTACAGCTGGGTCAACTTCGACCTGACCAAAATCGGGATTAATAGTTCCATCAATATTTAAGTTGCTTCCTACTCCTATCTTAAAATCTGTACCAAGTGAGGTTTTATATTGATTACTTTTATAAAATGGGTCGTTAGCATCATGCACAAGATATTGAGCTTTTTGAACAATGTAAGGAAGAATTTCAATTCTTTGTTTTGGCTTTATTCCGTTTAGTCCATCAAGAATAGCAAAACGAGAGACAAAGCCGCTTTCTTTTTTAGGAACCATAACATAATAGGCTCTTTCATTTTTTCTTTTTATCTCTCTTGCAAAATTTATTCCCCATTTCATTTTATCAGATTCCTTAAAACGAAGTTGTGAAAAAGGGATTTTCATTTCAACCGTCCAGCCTTTGTCGTCAATTTTAGTTTTAGCTTCCCAAATTCCATCCCACGAATTATCGTCCCAGCTGTCGTTAAACAATACTCCATCGATTATAGAGCCACCTGCATTTACTATAAAAAAGTAACCGCTCTTTTTATCATTATACGGGTCAACATAAAAAGCAAACCAATCTGAAAGCATATAGTTATCACGCCTTGTTAAGCTTGCATCTATTAGTTCTGGATGAGAATCGAAACATCTTGCAGCCACATAGATATTTTCTTCATCATAAGCTATCCAGACATGAGTTTCTTCAGATGCAGGCATCCCTTCATTAGGGTCTCTTTGTGTAAAATCTTTAATTGGAGGATTTTGCCAGATAGGTTCATTTAGATTGCCATCCAGAACAATTTTAATATTTTCTGTTTTCAAAGCAGAAACAACTTTATCGTTGTTAGTTTTTCCTGCAGAAAAGAATAATGATGGTATAAATAAAAATGTCAGAATTTGTAATGTTTTTTTCATATTTATCTCTTTTTACTCAATATTTTGCATTCTTCTAACATTTAGACTTAGCGCCTCAAAAAAAGTTACTATTTCTGGAAAATTTATTGTATTCATAAAGATTCTTATTACCGAAAAAATTTTTTAATGATATAAATCAAACTAATTCATTAATTAAATTATTAGCTTCACTATGTAGAAAATTTGAACAACAAAGATAATAAGTTAATTCTACTTTATTAATGTTCTTTTTTGATAATGAATGTCTAAATGAGACATACTAAATGGTTAATGAGCAAGATTTGCGAAGAAATAAGAAGAACTTTTGCTGGCACATTCATTGACTTAATTTATAATGTATTGATAATAATTGTTTGAAAAGCTTGAAAAAGAATTAAAGGCGGCGGTTATTCTGGTGGACAGTAAATCGGCTGGGCTGTTCGCCGGGATTTCCGCTCTCCTTTTTTATATTCAAAATCATTACCACTTCAAAATTCCCACTAAGTTTTGGTTATTAAACATAATTTGAGTAATTTTGCGCACTTTCAAATGAAAATTAGGTAGAAAATGAAAAGAACATATCAACCGCACAATAGAAAAAGAAAAAATACCCACGGCTTTCGTGAAAGAATGTCAACAAAAAATGGTAGAAAAGTACTTGCAAGAAGAAGAGCAAAAGGCAGAAAAAAATTAACTGTTAGTGACGAACGCTGATTAAATTACCTCGCATCAAAAGCGAGGAGGTTCATTTGAAAATATTTGGTCTTTCTTCAAAAGAAAGAATCAAAAAGAAAAAAGAATTTGAACTGGTCTATACAAAAGGCGAAGTTGTTTATTCTTCTAATTTTAATTTGAAAGCAGTTTTTTATATCGATAAAAAACCAGATTTCACAGGTGTAAAAATTGCTTTTGCTATTTCAAGAAAAAGTGGTAAGGCGGTCTGGAGAAATAGGTTAAAAAGACTTTTACGCGAGTCATACCGCCTTAACAAGCAAATTTTAAAAACTTATTGCGAAGAAAAAAAAATTTGCCTGTATATAATTTTTGCTTCAAATACATTAAATGAAGTAAAGAATAAGAAAATTAAATTATGCAATATTATGCCCGATGTTGTAGATTTGATGAACAAGATTAAGTTAAGAATTTAGAAATGCGATTTATCTTTATATATTTAATTAAAATCTATCAAAAAATAATATCACCGCTCTTCCCTTCATCCTGCCGGTTTTATCCAACTTGCTCGCAGTATGCTGTAGAAGCTCTGTCAAAATACGGCGTGCTGAAGGGAGGAACTAAAGCTGTATGGAGAATTTTAAGATGTAATCCATTCAGCAAAGGCGGATATGATCCACTTGAATAATTATAGGGATTCTAATGGATAAACAATCAACAATTGGATTTATTCTAATCGGAATAATTTTAATTCTCTGGCTCTACTGGAATACTCCCACACCACCCCCACCACAACAACAACAAACTGATACTACACTTGTTCAAAAAGAGATTATAAATGAAAAAGAAAAAAAGATTAATGAAGCTCATGATGAAAGTTCAACTAAAACAGATACAACTTTTAGCGGAGTAATAAAACCTGAGCGAATAATTACAATAGAAACAGACCTTGCAAAAATTGAATTAACAACTCGCGGTGCTAAAATTAGGAAATATTATTTGAAAAAATATGAAACATGGTATCATAAGGAATTTGATAAATCTGATTTTTATAACCGCCATGTTCAGCTTGTTAATACTCAGCAGGGTGGTGATTTCAATATAATTTTTGTTACAAAAGATGGTAAATTGGTTAACACTTCTAATTTTGACTTCGATTTTAACGCAGATAATTATTATTACAAATTAAGCGACAAAGATTCTCTCGTATTAACTTATAATTTTACTACATCTGATAATAGAACTATAAAAAAGAATTTTACTTTTTATGGCAACAATTATGCGGCTGATGTTGATATTGAATTTGATAATTTTGATGATATTATAAGCAGCTACAGATATGATGTTGTATGGAATAATGGAATCAATTTTACTGAAAAAAATTCAGTTGACGAAGCAAATCACTCAAATGCAAGTGTTTATGCTGGTGATGAGCAAACAATTATAGATGCTACACACGAAGACGAAAAATACACAAAAGATATTAATGGAAAAGTTGACTGGGTTTCCGTAAGAAATAAATATTTTACCGTTATTCTCTCACCTGAAAATCCAAGTGATGATGGCGGTGCATATATTGAAGGATATCATAAACAAAGTCTTCTTGGTGTTCGTGAATATTACAGCATGAGTCTGAAAGTTCCTTTCAAAAATCAGAAGTATC
>JARYLX010000302.1 GCA_029907415.1 Melioribacter sp. | reverse complement strand
AGATTAGTGTTTGATGTCAAAGAAGGAGAAGCATTAAATGCTTCGTTAATTGATATGGGAAATAGATTTAGAATGATTGTCAACGAAGTAAAAGTAATTTCATCAAAACCGCTACCAAAATTACCTGTAGCACGAGTATTGTGGATTCCAAAACCAAATCTTGAAGTTGCAGCAACAACCTGGATATTAGCTGGCGGAGCTCATCACACAGCATTCAGTCAAGCTATCTCATCAGAATATTTAGAAGATTTTTCTGAAATAGCAAATATTGAATTTCTATTGATAAACGATTCAACAAATATTTCAGAATTCAAAAAGGAATTACTCTGGAACGAAAAATATTATTCATGATTATGAAAAAAATTCCAGTTTATCCAGAAGCAAAGGCATTGATTTTTGACTGTGATGGAACATTAGTCGATTCAATGCCTTTGCATATGAAGTCGTGGGAATATGCAATGAAAAAATTTAATCTCCCTTTTGATTATGAATTTTTCTTTTCAAAAAAGGGAATGAAAGAAACAGATATCATAGAAATTCTAAAAACAAATTATAATAATCTAAAACCAGAAGAAATTGTTATTGCAAAACATGAATACTTTATGAATAACATTCATGAAATCAAACCAATAAAAGAAGTTGTAGATATTGTTGAAAAATATAAAAATGTATTCCCAATGGCAGTTGTGTCAGGAGGAGTTAAAAAAATAGTTCATGAAGAATTAAGAATTATTGGAATAGAAAAATATTTTAATGCAATTCTTACTGCTGATGATTCAATCAAACCAAAACCAGCACCAGATTTATTTTTACATGCATCAAAGCTATTAAATGTTATGCCTGAGGAATGTCAGGTTTTTGAAGATGGTGAACTTGGAATTGAAGCAGCATTAAAAGCAAATATGATTGTCGTTGATGTAAGAGAATTTATTGAATGATTTTTTTATTAAAAAATGATATTTGAAAGTTCAACTGAATTTATATGCGAGTATTAGATAAAAATGTTTTACTTATTAAGAGGTTCTCAAAAAAATTTTATAACAATAATTGAATAAGAATAAGAGATAAAAATTATTTTTGCTATAAAAATACGAGTCTAACTGGAATATAAATATTCTATGCATGGAGGTTGAGTAATTCTTTTTTGAGATTTTTTTAATGATAATTAAAATGGCTATCGAACTCACTAGACAAAAAAATTAACTTATAATTTAAAAATCGCTTAATCCATATTTAATCCTTCAAACACAGCTCCATAAAAATAGCTTGACAATTATAAAAAAAATTGGCAAGTTAAGTCAGCAATTAAGTAAACATTTACTTTATTGATAATATATTAATATAGATGATTTTACTATTTTTTATAATAATTCTCTTTCTATCTGAGGCTAATAACATATTGCTCAATAGAAAATATAAATACTTAGTCATTCCCCTAAATGAATTAATTTGTTATCTGTCGTAATAAATGACACTTTGAAACAATAATCGAGGAGTAAACATGACAAAAAATCTACAATGTCATCTCTTTACCTTAAGCATACTATTTTTACTAATGTTTTCCGGGATAATGTATGCACAAGGTAAAATTATTGGAAAAGTGACTGACAAAAGTAATGGTGAACCCCTGTTAGGAGTTAATGTTGTCATATTAGGAACATACATGGGAGCGGCAACAGATGAAAACGGAGAGTATATTATTGTAAATGTTCCTGTGGGGACGTATTCACTTCAAGCTTCGATGGTAGGGACAAACAAAGTAACGCTGACGAATGTTATTGTTTCGCAGAATCAAACAACCCGGGTTGACTTTCAACTTGAGCAGACAGCAATAGTTGGAGAAGAAGTTGTAATTACAGCTAAAAGAGATATTCTCCATAAAGAAGTTTCAAGTTCTCAGATAGTAATTGACAACAAACAATTAAGCGAAGCAGCAGGAGTAAGAACATTACAGGATTTTATATCAACGCAAGCAGGTATTACCGGAACAGATTATTTGAACATTAGAGAAGGAAGACCATCGGAAACAGGAACAGTAATTAATGGATTAACATTTGTTAATGCAAGAGTAGGAAAAACAGAATCATTAATACCAACAAGTGCAGTAGAGCAGGTATCTCTTAAAGCTGGGGGTATGAGTGCAGAATATGGAGATTTCCGTTCGGGAGTAATAAATGTTGCAACAAAATATGGTACATCAGAAGGATATCATGGTACATTTAGTTTCACCCGTTCACCGGCACATCTAAAGAGATTTGGTCCATCACTATATGACCCAATGAATAATTATTTACGTCCACATTTAGACCCAGAGATAGCATTTATAGGAGTAAATGAAGCAGTAAAAAGAGGAATAATTGATAATTATCAAAAGCAACAGTTTACACAATATCCATCATTTGCAGGTTGGATACAGATAAATAGCAAATCACTTCCAGCTGCATGGAAAAATAAAGGTATAACACCTGTAGACCTTTATCTATATGATGCATGGATGCATATGGTAATGCCAGACTTTGAAAAGTTAAACAAAGTAATACGAGACCTTAATGCCGAGGGATTAAATGTAGGTAATGAAGTTACAGACCAGAATCTAATGAGTTTATTTGCTCGTCATGCAAATAAAGAAGGTAAATATGGAGATTATAATTTTGATGGTGGATTTGGTGGACCAGTTCCATTTATTGGTAAAGCTTTAGGCAATGCAACTTTTTATCTTTCAAATGTAACAAAGAGACAGACCTATATACAACCACTCGAATTAGATTTTGATTTTAGCAGTTCAACGATGTTAGCATTAAAATCTAATATAACTAATTCGATTACACTTAAGCTTACAGGAGTATACACTTATCAAAAAGGGATGAATCCTGCAAGAGGAGCTGATAGTGAGATACCAAACTTAGCAACAGCTAATGACCTTGGTTCATCAGTATATCAAGGTCTTGACCGTGGAGCATTAATGCCTGAAAATAATATTCCATTATTTGTTGCTTATGGCTCAAATTATGGGCCTATTTACTATTGGTATCCGACAATGCTTCAACCATGGATTCAAAAGAATTATTTAATTGGGGCCAATCTTACACATGCAATAAGCTCCAAAACTTTTTATGATTTTACTATAAGCTATCAGTCAACTAAAGAAGATATAAATGCAACACAGACAAGAGATTTATCAGTAATTACACATATAGGGCCGATACCAGTTACAGAAATGCCATATGGAAGAAGAATTTTAAATGTAGGACAATCTCAGGATACGATTGATGGATTTATTTTTGACCAGTATTATTCAGTGCCAGGATTAGCTGAAAGATTTGATAGTAAAGGTGGATGTTTTTATGATAATTCATTAACTCGACAATTAAGAATGAAATTTAATTTTGGAAGTCAGATTACAAAAATGCATTTTATTAAAGCTGGATTAGAATTTAATTACATTAATTTGAA
>JARYLX010000301.1 GCA_029907415.1 Melioribacter sp. | reverse complement strand
ATAGTTTATATTAGCTTTGATTGTAAAATCATCAAAATCTGTTGGCATACAAACAGCCTCTCCATTTAATTTAACTAAAGTCACATCAACAGCTGCTCCTCTATTGTGAATGGAACCTCTCCAAGGTGGTGCTATAAAATCTTCATTTTTTATTATATCCCACATATATTTTTGAATTGAAAGTGGTCTATACGCATCCCAAACCTTTAGCCTAAATCCCATTTCCATTAAAATTTTGTTTGCATTAATTAATTTTTTTGCTGTTCCATATCTTAAAATGCATCTATCACTTTCATAAAGCTTTTTTCCAAAATAATTATTTAAGGTTGCATATCTTATTTCCACTTCTATATCACAAGTTAGCTCTTTTATATCAACAAAATCAAAATCACTATACATTTTTATCACCCCATCAAAGCAATTTTATCATGGATTTTATTGCATCGCCATAAAAAGTGTTGCATTTATTTATAAAAAAATATCTTAAAGGCAATAATAAAGCATGAGGTGAGATTATGAAAAATGGTATGCTCGGCATTGTTTTTTCTATACTTGCAGGGCTTTTAATGAGTATACAAGGGGTTTTTAATACTCGTTGTAGCGAAAAGATTGGCCTTTGGGAAACTAATATCATTGTTCAAATTACAGGGTTTGTCTTTACACTAATTATTTTACTCATTGTTGGTAATGGTGATTTCAAAAAAATAACTCAAGTAAATAAACTATATCTACTTGGTGGTGTAATCGGTGTACTAATAATATATTCCGTTATGCGAGGTATATCTGATTTAGGACCTACATATTCAATTTCAACAATACTTGTTGCTCAACTTATTACAGCTGCAGTTATAGACTTTTTGGGTTTATTTGGAGCAGAAAAAGTTTCGTTTCATTTTACTAAAATTATCGGAGTAATATTGATGATTTCAGGAATAATTGTATTCAAATTAAAGGGGTAGTGTATAATTTACCCCTTTAATTGTCAAAACTAATATATAGACATTATTTTACAACAAAAATGAGAGGTGACTTTTATGAAAGCAGTAATTATGGCTGGCGGGGAAGGAACTAGACTTCGTCCACTTACTTGTCACATCCCAAAACCAATGGTTCCAATAGCTAATACTCCTGTTATGGAGCATATTATAAATCTTTTAAAAAAACACAACATAACAGAAATTGCATCAACTTTATATTATATGCCAAATCACATCATAGACTATTTTCAGGACGGGAAAAGATTTGGAGTTAATATGAGTTATTTTATAGAAGAGACTCCACTTGGAACAGGTGGAAGTGTATTAAATGCAGACAAATTTCTTGATGATACTTTTATTGTTATAAGTGGCGATGCATATACAAACATTAATCTAGAAAAAGCTATAAACTACCATAAAAGTAAAGGCTCAAAGGCTACTTTAATTCTAAAAAAACAAAACATTCCAATTGAATATGGTATTGTTATTACTGATTCTGACGGAAAAATAGTACGTTTTCTTGAAAAACCATCATGGGGTGAAGTATTTAGCGATACAGTAAATACAGGTATTTATATTCTTGAACCTGAAGTATTTAATTACTATAAAAAAGGCGATAACTTTGATTTTAGTAAAGATTTATTTCCAAAACTACTTAGAGACAATATTCCTATGTATGGCTACATTACCGAAGAATATTGGTGTGACATCGGAGACATTAATTCATATAGACAAACTAACTTTGATGTAATTGAAAATTTTTATTCTGATACATACGCTAAATTAAAAGATGGTGTTTATGTTGGTCATAATACAATTATTCCAGAAAGTGTTCAAATAAAGGCACCTTGTATTATCGGTAGTAATACTCACATCGGAGATAACTGCAAGATAGATAGCTATACGATTATAGGAAATAACTGTTCAATAGATTCCTATTCATCAATTAAAAGAAGCATCATTTGGAACAAAGTACATATTGGAAAATCTGTTGAGTGCCGTGGAAGTATTATATGTGAAGCAACAAAAATTCAAGATTCAGTACATATTTATGAATCTACTGTTATTGGACGTGATAATTTAATAGAAAGTAACTGTATAATAAAACCTGGGGTTAAGATATGGCCTGAAAAGCTAATACCTTCTTCAACCACAATAAACAGAAATATAATTTGGGGAACAAAACCCCAACGAATTAAATTTACAGAAAACGGCATAGAAGGTGAGGTTAACATTGAAATTTCTCCTGAAATTGCTTCTTTAATAGGTTCTGCATATGCCTCTATTTGCAATAAACAATTACCTATACTAGTATGTTCAGACGGTAGTAAGGCAGCCAATTTAATTAAACAATCTATTATGGCTGGTATTATATCAACAGGTCTTAGGGCATTAAACTTAGAAACCGAACCTATTAATGTTTTAAGATATGGCATTAGATTTTATAAAGGAAGTGCTGGAGTATACATATCAACTTCTCCAGACAACCCTAACATTATTAGAATCCATCTGTTAAATGAACTTGGAGCAAACATTAATAGAAAAATTGAAAAGAAGCTTGATCAGATATTTATACGCGAAGATTTTCAGCGCACAAATTCACACTCTATTGGAACCATAATAAACCTACAAAACTTTCACGAACTATATATTCAAAATAACATAAATGAAATAAAGGACTCTCAATTAATTAGAACAAAAAAACCAAAAATATTAATAGCTTCTAAAAATGAACGTGGTGCATTGCTATCCTCTATTCTTCTTGAAAACTTAGGATGCAATGTTACTGTTGATTATAACATCAACAAATTTAACTCAATTGATGATTATCTATCCTATTTTTCTAACCAAGCTAAAGATAATTATCTTTTAGGAGCAGTGATAGAAAACTATTGCGAAAAACTTATTTTAATCGATAATAAAGGAAAGGTTATAACAAATAACGAATATAACCTACTTTCAACTTATATTGCACTTAAAAATGAAGAAGATGAATTAATTGTACCATATACCTCAACCATGGTAATCGAAGATATTGCAAATAAATTTAATGCTAAGGTAAAAAGAACTAAATCTAGTTCATCTGAAATAATGAATGAATTACTCAGCATTTCAGATGATTTAACACTAAATATTCAATACATATTAAACTTTGATGCAATACTATCTTTAGCATACATTACAACATTCTTAGTATCAAATTCTATAGATTTAAATGCTGTTATAAATGACCTACCAAAACTTTATTTAAAGCAACAAGAAATAGAATGTGCATTTTCTGAACGTGGAAGAATTATTAGGCAACTTATTGAACAAAATAACAAAAATATAGAATTGTTTGAAGGCATTAAGTTAACTTCAGATAAAGGGTATGCAATTATTCTTCCAGATGATCATAGACCTATACTTAAAATTTATATTGAAGGTTATAATGAAGAATTTGCTAATGAAATATCCCATGATATATCTGATAAACT
>JARYLX010000300.1 GCA_029907415.1 Melioribacter sp. | reverse complement strand
AGAGAACCGGATATGACATATGTAGAAAATACTGCAATGACAATTCAAAAATATTTAAGAAAAGGTCAATTAATTTCTCTTGAAAGCACTACATATCCAGGTACAACAGAGGAATTACTTCTTCCATTATTTGAAACAGCACCAAGAGTTAAATTGCCAATAACAAATTCTGATGAGTTTGTTAAAAACTATCAAACATTTAGTGTGGGAAAAGATTTCTTCCTTGCATTCAGTCCAGAGCGTGAAGATCCTGGCAATAAAAATTTTACAACGAGTACAATTCCTAAAATTGTTGGTGGGGTTACAAAGTCATGTCAGGAAGTTGCAGTTAAATTATACAGTCAAATAGTAAATAAAACAGTTCCAGTATCTTCACCAAGAGTTGCCGAAGCAGCTAAATTGCTGGAAAATATTTATCGCTCTGTAAATATTGCTCTTGTTAACGAACTCAAAATGGTTTTTGAAAAAATGAATATTGATATTTGGGAAGTTATAGAAGCAGCTAAAACAAAACCTTTTGGTTTTCAAGCATTTTATCCAGGCCCTGGTTTAGGAGGGCATTGTATACCAATCGACCCATTTTATTTAACATGGAAAGCACGCGAGTATGAAGTAAATACAAAATTCATCGAATTAGCAGGTGAAATAAATACATTTCAACCTTATCATGTTGTAGAACGTGCAATTGAAGTGTTAAATGAACATCAAAAGACTCTTAAGGGAAGTAAAATTTTAATTCTTGGAGTTGCATACAAAAAGAACATTGATGATATGCGTGAATCCCCTTCATTAAAATTAATAGAAATATTAAGAGAAAAGGGAGCTGAAGTTGATTACAATGACCCATATCTTCCAAAACTTCCTCCAACAAGAAAATATAAATTTGACCTTTATTCTGTTGAATTAAGAAAAGATTCAATTCGATTATATGACTTAATAATTTTAGCAACCGACCATGACGACTATGATTATGATTTTATTCGTAAAAATGCAAAATTAATTCTTGATACACGTAATGCTTTTAAGATTATGGGATTAAATGACGGAAAAATTTATAAAGCATGATAAACATGTTTGATATCAAAAATATTTTTAATTTATATTGAACACTTATAAAATAAAATTAAAAACTATGTTTAATTTTGCTATAACTGGAGTTGCAGGTTATATTGCCCCAAAACATTTACAGGCAATAAAAGATACAGGTAACAATCTTGTTGCAGCATTAGACCCTCATGATTCTGTTGGGATTTTAGACCAATATTTCCCCAATGCAAGTTTTTTTGTAGAGTTTGAGAGATTTGAACGACATCTTGATTTGTTAAGAAGAAAATCAGATTCCGAAAGAGTTCACTATTTGAGTATATGTTCACCAAATTTTTTACACGATTCACATATACGTCTGGCACTAAGAATCGGTGCGGATGCAATTTGTGAAAAACCAATTGTGCTTAATCCCTGGAATCTTGATGCACTCGAAAAAATTGAAATTGAAACTGGCAAAAAAGTTTATACTATTTTACAATTAAGGGTTCACCCGACAATTATTGAATTAAAGAATAAAATAGCTGAAGCAATTAGAAAAAATCCTAATGCTAAATTTAATATTAAACTTGATTACATTACATCAAGAGGATTGTGGTATGACTTTTCATGGAAAGGAGTGATAGAAAAATCCGGTGGGGTTGCAACAAATATTGGAATTCATTTCTTTGATATGTTAATCTGGATTTTCGGCGAACCAGTTCATAGCATTATAATAGAAAATCAGAAAAGGTCAATGCGTGGAGAACTTGAACTAAAACATGCAAGTGTAAATTGGCATCTTTCAATTAACTATGAAGATTTACCTGATGAAATTAAAAAAATGAACAAACGAACATATCGTTCAATTAAGATTAATGAGGAAGAACTTGAATTTACCGAAGGTTTTACAAATCTTCATACTGTAGTCTATAGAAATATTTTATCTGGCAATGGTTATGGTATTACTGATGCAAGACCATCTATAGAACTCGTTTATAAGATTAGAAATGGCATTAATTTTTAAAAATTTAATGTGAATTTTATATAAACTTGCAATCTTTCTCCCAATTACATTGATAATCCCTTCAGTTTTATTTAAATTTGCCAACTAAAAATTACATTTCTTATGAAATTTCTAAACGATTTAAATGAAGAGCAGCGTAAAGCTGTAGAATACAACGCAGGCCCACACATGGTAGTTGCCGGGGCAGGATCTGGTAAAACCCGCGTTTTAACTTATAAGATTGCATATTTAATAGAAAAAGGAATGGAGCCCGAGTCCATTTTAGCCCTTACCTTTACTAATAAAGCTGCAAAAGAAATGAAAGAACGCATTAAAGCTATGATAGGTAAGAAAGCTGACCAACTTTGGATGGGAACTTTCCATTCCATTTTTGCAAAAATTTTAAGAACTGAATCAAAATATCTGAACTATAAACCAAATTACTCAATTTATGACCGTGAAGATTCAGTATCTCTTGTTTCAAATATCATGCAGAATTTGAACATTAATCTTGAAAGCTTAACTCCTCATGGTGTTCAGCATCGAATAAGTCATCTAAAAAATCAGATGATTCTACCTGAAGATTTTGAAAAAATTATGACGAACTCACTTGCAGATAGGAAATTCCTGGAAATTTATAAAGAATATAATAAACGCTTGTTTGAAAATAATTCAATGGATTTTGATGATTTATTACTCAAACCAATTGAATTATTCAGGCAATATCCAAAGATACTTCAAAAGTATAAAAAAATGTTTAAGTATATTCTTGTAGATGAATATCAGGATACAAATAAGGCTCAATATGAACTACTTAAATTATTAAGTCCTGCTAAAGATAAAATATGTGTTGTTGGAGATGATGCACAAAGTATTTACAGCTGGCGTGGTGCAGATATTAAAAATATGCTTAATTTCAAAAAGGATTTTAAAGATGCTAAAATATTCCGTCTTGAACAAAATTATCGTTCAACAAAAATAATACTTGCTGCAGCTGATTCAATAATTAAAAATAATACAGAGCAAATTGCAAAAACTTTATGGACAGAAAATGATAACGGTGAAGAAATTACTTTAATTCGTGCTTCAGATGAAAAAGACGAAGCGTTTCAAATAGCAAAAAGAATTAAAAAAGAAGTACAGGCAAGAAAAATTTCATTTAGTGATGTTGCTGTTCTTTATAGATTAAATTCTCAATCTCGTGTACTTGAAGAAATTTTTAGAAGAGAAAGTATTCCATACAAAATAGTTGGTGGAATTGAATTCTACAGAAGAAAAGAAATAAAAGATATAATTGCTTATCTGAGAGTTCTTTCCAACCCCAATGATGAAGAGAGCCTGCTCCGTATAATGAATTTTCCTCAAAGAGGAATTGGAAATACTTCTATTACAAAAATGATTGCATTTGCACGTAAACTTAATATTTCATTATTCAC
>JARYLX010000002.1 GCA_029907415.1 Melioribacter sp. | reverse complement strand
CCAGCATCCTGTAAAATTTTTACTCTCTCTTCTTTGGTAGTAAATTTAATTGGTTCAACAGATTTGATTTTGAAAGGTTCAATTATAGTTTTCATATTTCACCTAATAAAGTAATTATAAAAGAACTATATATTTTAATTCCATTATGATATTAATCAGCCTGTATAAATTACAAATATTTTTTGCACAAAAAAGAGATTAATTTTAGATTTTTTGCATTAGATATTTATTAACTTTTTGTAATAAAATTGACCTCACCAAGCTTTGTGATTAATTTATTATTTTATAAGTCGTTTATTTTAAGATTTTCATCTATGAAAAAGTTCATATTTGTTTTTGTTATATGTGGTTTTATATTTAATGATATTTTTGCTCAAGCTGGTTATGCTTCTTTGAGCGGATTTGTTTATGATTCTTCTACCGGCGAAGCATTAATTGGTGCTAATGTGTATCTCAAAGGAGTTAATCTAGGAACGAGTACAAATCTGAGCGGCTATTATGTAATTCCTCGTATCATACCAGGGAATTATGAATTGATAGTAAGTTATGTCGGTTTTAATACTTATAGTCAAAAAATTTTGTTCAGGGCTAATGAATCTAAAAGACTTGATATAAAATTAACTCCAACTGCAATATTAAGCGAAGAAGTTGTTGTGTCTGCAGATTCTATAAATATTGTAGATAAATTATACAACAAGCCTGTTTCAAAAATTGAAATAACTCCTGTTCAAATAAGTAAAGTGCCGCAAGTAGTTGAAGCTGATTTACTTAGAACATTGCAGAGTTTACCCGGTATAGTGCCTGTATCAGATTTTTCGTCAGCAATTTATGTAAGAGGTGGAACACCAGACCAGAATCTTTTTCTCTTAGATGGAACTGATGTTTATAATCCCGAACATGCTTTCGGTTTGTTTTCAACTTTTAATACAGATGCAATTAAAAAAGTAGAAGTATACAAAGGTGGATTTGGTGCAGAATACGGAGGCAGATTATCTTCTGTTATAAACATTACCAATAATGATGGCAACAGAAATAATTTTGAAGGGAAAGCCTCAATAAGTTTGTTAACATTAAATACAACACTTCAAACGCCGCTTGGGAATTTTGGTTCGCTTTCTGGTTCTTTGAGAAGAACTTATCTTGACCAGACAGTGGCAAAAATATTTGATGATATTCCTGATTATTATTTTTTAGATGGAAACCTGAAAGCTTTTTTTGATATTGATAAATCTAATAAACTGAGCATAAGTTTTTATGGTGGTGTTGATAATCTCAATTTTGTTTTTGATAAAAGTCGTTCTGAATCTTTTGGATTTAATTACAAATGGGGAAATCGAACAGGTAGCATAAATTGGAGAACTATAATTAATCCCAAACTTTTTGGGAATTTCTGGTTAACATACAGTCAATTTTTTTCTGATTTTGATTTTAATGAAGCCGAACTGAATGAACAAAATCATATCGATGATATAACACTGAAAGGCGCACTTGAATATTTTCACAATGATAAACTTAACTTTAAGTTCGGATTTGAATTGAAAAATGCTTCAGGATATTTTAAGGAAACCATATTCAGAAATAAAATTGATGTATCGAGGCATCCTAAACTTTATTCTTTTTATGTGACAAATAGCTGGAGCCCTTCACCATTGCTGAATCTTGAAACCGGATTGAGATACGACCATTATATTTCAACAAAAAACTATGATAGTTTTGACCCGAGATTTTCTGTTAAATATCGAATCGACAGTAAAAGTAATGTTAAATTCTCCACAGGCTTGTATCATCAGTATGCACACAGAATTCCAAGGGTTTTTATGACAAGTATCTGGACAAGTGCAGATGAATATATTAAAGGCTCGAATTCTTTGCATTATATTTTTAGCTATCAAAGAGAAATTTTTGGTAAAGCAGAATTAGAAATTGAAGCATACTATAAAACTTATCATAATATTTATTCACTTAATCCCAATTTGTATGTTGATATTGAGCCCATCGGCTATACACAAGAAAACTATCCAGTTTATGGCTCACAAAAAAATATATTTTTCAGAGGCGATGGAAATTCATTCGGAATTGAATTGTTAATTAGAAAAGATGTAGGGGCTTTAACAGGCTGGTTTGCTTATTCTTTTTCTAAAACAAAATATAAAGTTGATAATACAAATAAAGGCAATCCATATCCGCCAAGACATGATAGAACTCATGCCATAAACTTTGTTGCAAATATTAATGTAAATGATTTATTAAATGAAATTAATGGAAAATCAAATTACTCAAATAAAAAATGGTTAATTGGATTTAACCTTACATATTTTTCAGGACAACCAATTACTCTTCCATCATCAATTTACATCGCAAATCCAGTTCCAGATTGGAATATAAATTTATACAGCATTGCTCTTTATCCATCTTCTATAAATAAATATAGATTGCCATATTATGCACGATTAGATTTGAGTATTAACTATGAAATTCAATACAAAAGTTGGTCACTTTCACCTTACTTGCAAATATTTAATCTGCTGAATAGAAAAAATGTTTGGTTCATTTATTATGATGAGAAGATTAAAGATAATGGTATTATTCAGTTAGAAGTAAAGAATGTTAATATGCTTCCTATAATTCCAAGTATTGGAATAAGTGCAAAATTTTAATATGAAAACAATGAATAAAATATTTACAATATTATTAACCTATATTCTTTTATCCTGCGGGGAAGGCACAGTTGAAATTGGAGAAAATACATATTCTCCTAAGATAGTTGTGGAAGGTTATCTCGTACCTGGCAAGAAAGTTGAAAATATAAGAGTTACAAAAAACTTTCCGATTAATTCAAAGCCAAATCCGATGTCAATTTTAATTACAGATGCACTGGTTAAAATAATCGACATTCAAACTAATAGAGAATATAATTTGAAATATAATCCAGAAAAATTTTCTTACGAAAGTAATGAATTGATAATTGACTATGACAAATCATACAAATTATTTGTTGAAGTAAATGTAGATGGTAAAAAATTAAAAACCACAGGAATTACACACACACCTAAATATGGATTTAAAATCATTAAAGAAGAATCAATTCTTGATTCCTTGAAATATCGGGAGACAGGTAATAATAATCTAAAGAAGTTTAAGATTGCTTTTAAGCCTTCTGAGGGAACAACTTTTTATGTTTTCTCTCTTGTAGCTCAAAATGCTTCTGAGAACACATTTATTTTTGATAATCCTTATTTTGATATAGAATTAGAAGACCTTAAAAAGAATTTTGATTATTACCGTTATCGAGCATTATGGATTGAAAATGTAAATTCAACTGTTAATAAAATTAATTATGAAATTGAATGGTTTCATATCTGGTTTTATGGTTATTATCGTTTAATTGCTTATGCAGGAGATGAAAATTTTAGATTATTTACTCTTACTTATAGAAATATTCAAGAACAGGATGGCAATTTCCATGAACCAAGATTAAATCTTACAGATGATGGAATTGGTATTTTTGGTTCTTACATTGCCGATACAGTTTATATCAAAGTTCTTAAATAAAATGTTGTTAATTTTGCAGAAACAAAAAAAAAGAAAAATTATGGGCTGGCTCTATATTTTAATTGCATCAATATTTGAAATTAGCTGGGCTGTTGGATTAAAATACAGTCAGGGTTTAACTCAATTAAAAGAAAGCATTTTTACAATTATTACAATGCTGCTTAGTTTTTATTTTTTATCGCTTGGTGTAAAATATATTCCAATTGGAACAGCATATGCAGTGTGGACAGGAATAGGGACTGCAGGAACTGCTCTATACGGAATTCTATTTTTTAATGAACCAAAAGAATTAATCCGCATATCTTTCATAGTGCTAATAATTATTGGAATTGTTGGATTAAGACTTACATATAAAACCAATCTGTAATTAGGGACATGAAAAAACTTTCACACGAAGAAATTTCTAAAAATAGAAGTACTCTTGAAACACTTCATACAGTAAAAAAATTACCAGTTTATGTTGTACTCAACAGTATTAGAAGCAGTTATAATGTTGGTTCAATCTTCAGAACCTCAGATGGAGCAATGATAGAAAAACTTTATCTCTGTGGCTATACTCCACATCCACCAAAAAAAGAAGTTTTAAAAACTGCTCTTGGCTCTCAGGATAGTGTTTCATGGGAATATATAAAAGACCCAAAAGAAATAATTCTAAAATTAAAATCGAAAGGCATTAAAATTTGTGCATTAGAATTAACTGACGAAAGTTTTCCTTATTACAAAGTCAATAAAAATGATTTTCCTCTTTGCCTTTTAATTGGGAATGAAATTACTGGGGTTTCTCAGGATTTACTTGATTTATGTGATTTTTCAATAGAAATTCCTCAGTATGGAATTAAACAATCCTTGAATGTTGCTGTAGCTTACGGTATAGCAATTTTTGATTTGAGAAGAATTTATGATACTCAGTGATTTCCTCTGTAAGTGAAATAACTTTCGCCATTATCTTTGATATGTATAAAAAGAATATTAGCTCTTACAAGTTTAATTAGAGTTCTAGAAGCTCTTCTTTCTGAAATATTAGCAATGCGACTCAGTTCTTTTACCGTGATACTTTCATGTTTGTCGAGGTAATCAAAAACAATTTTTTCATTTTTTCCTATTGTATAATTTATTAATGATTTTTCGCTGCTTTGTGTTTGCAATATTTTTATCATTTCTTTGCTTGCAAGAACACTTTTATCGTTTACACGCAAATAAACCTGTGCGGTGTTGATATCGAGATACTTTTTATAATCTTGAATACGATGCGGCTTTCTTTTTGATTCTTCAATTTGAACAACCATTATTTCTTTGTTTTCTATTTCATAAAGATAGGTTTTGAATTCTATGGGAGGTTCACAATATTTTTCTGCAGTTTCTTTTATTAATTCATAGTCAGACTTTTCACTTTCGATTCCATAGATTGACTTATTGTCGTCAATTCCAAGGAGCAAATACCCACCACCTGTATTTGCAAATGCTATTAATTCTTTTGCAATTTTTTCGTAAGAAGAAAATCTTTGTTTGAATTCAACATGAACATTTTCGCCTTCTTCTATCAGTTCCAGAACTTTTTTGCGGTTCATAGTTTTAAGAACAAAAAATTATTCTAATCTGACATTTTTCTTTTTTGAAGAATCTGTTTTTAAAGTGTCCGTTCTATCGGAATTTCTTTTTAACTCTTCAATTGTTTTTTGAGTTGTAGAATCTAATTTAGTTTTTTGATTTGAAATGTTGTCATCAACTTTAGTTTCATTTTTTATTAATGGTTTTTCTTCTTTTGCACTTTCCATCTCAGCCTGTTTTCGTTTTTCTTCTTCTGCTTTTTTCTTTTCTGCCTCTTCTTTTTCTATGCGTTCTTTTTCATTTTTATACTCAGTGTATTTTGCAAGAACAGCCTTGCCGTAAGGAGTTGATGCATATTCCTTAGAAGAAAGAATCCCATAAAAAAATGCAGCTGAATCATTTTGATTTTGTTCTTCGTATATCATTCCAATGTATAGAATTGATTTCGGGGCAAAATTAGAACGAGGATAATTTAGATAAATATTTCTGAATTCATTGATAGCTTCTTTATATTTTTTATTGTAATATTTTTCTTCTGCCACGATATACAATTTTTCTGCAGGATCAGTAGCAGTAAGTTTTTTATCTTCAGATTTTATTAATCCTAACTTTTTGCCGGCTTCTGTGTAAAGCTTGTGATTTGGATAATTCTCATAAATGATTTTGAAGATACTATCAGCAATTTCTTTTTGATTGTTAGTTTCATAATAAGTGCCTAATGCAAAAAGAGCATCTGCCTTATAAGGCTTATCTGGATATTTATTAATTACTTCATTAAAATAAAAAGTAGCAGAATCAGGAACTTCTAATTCGGTTAAGAACAAATTGCCAATATTATAAAGATTTTGAGAAATTAATGTCCCTATAGAATCCACTGAAATTTTTGGTCTAACTGGTTTTTTTACTTTGCCAAGAGCAATCAATTCAACAAGAGAAAGTTTTTTATTTGAGAACTTTGAGGTATCTGCAGATTGCTTTTGAGATTTCTGTTGAGAAATTTCAGCATCTCTTTGAAATGGTCTTTGAGAAGAAGGAAGGTTTCCAAACTGTGCAGCTTGTTCCTGCTTTTTCTTTGTTTCTTCGAGATATTGATTATATGCAATATCGTAATCAACTGAGTCGCGTATAAATTTATCGTTATCAGTTAAATAAGTTAATTGAAGGTTGAGGTCGGCAAGATTCTTTTTGTAGGAAAAAAATTTATCGAAAATTCTGTTACGGGATGCTGCTTGACTTTTTATATCTCTATTTATAATTGATGAAGCAGCTTTATTGTAATATTTATATGAACTATCGTAGTCACGTTTTTTGTATTCATAAATTTTTGCAAGAAATAAATCGGCAAAACCAGCTGTAGGTTTTTGTTTGTAAGTTGAATCTATTTGCATAAAAATACTGATTGCTTTATCCGTCTCATTTTTGGTGTCGTATATTTGTCCAAGCTCAAGTAAAATTCTGTCTTCTTGATTTTTGAATTTACCCTGATACAACAATGCATTTAATACAGCTTCGCTTTCATTAACCTTGCCTGTCTCACTTAGTAATTTTGCGTATTCAAGACGACTTTCAAATTCAATTTCAAAAGTAGGTGAGTGTTTGAGAACTGATGCAAATGCATTTAATGCATTTTCCGAGTCATTAAGAAGATTATAAATTTTCCCCATTTGATAGAAAACAAGTGCTGCAGTTTCATCATTCTTGAGATTGCTTAAGAATTTTTTGCATTCATCGACAGCAGTTTGATATTCCTGTCTAAAAAGATAAAATGCAATTTTAAAAATAGAAGCATCGATGAAAACATCTTCTTCATCTTTTTGTAATGCTTCGGCTTGAACTTCATTTATAAGTTTAATTCCATCATCAAAATTTCGAAGTTGAAGATGAGTTTTTGCAAGCCATAATTTATTCTCAAGTGCAAACTTTGATTTTGGAAGACTCGAAAGTTCTAAGAATTTTCTTTGTGCTCTTGCATATTCCTGTTGATAATAAAATGCTTTCCCAGTTAAAAAAATTGCATCATCAAAGAATGAGGATTCTTTATCGAACTGCAGAATTTTCGAACACTTTTCAATTACTTTTGTGAGATCATTCATTTGCTGAGAAGTTAATGCATCAAGTCGAAAGGCAAATAAATCAGTTCTTTTCTTTAGAATTTCTTCTTCAGTTCTATCAAAAATTGTTTTTGCATTATAGTAAGTATTAAAATAAGTAGTGAAATCTCTCCACAGACCGCAGCCCGAAAGGAAAATAATGAGAGTTATAAATAGAGTTGATATAAGTATTGATTTATAAATTTTCATAATGCTTCTGGCCCTGATTCATCAGTTCTAATTCTAATTGCATCAGAGATATCTGAAATAAAAATTTTGCCATCACCAACCTGTCCAGTTTTAGCAGTAGTTAGAATTGCATCTACAACTTTTTCAAGAATAGAATCATCAACAACAATTTCTATTTTTAATTTTGGGACAAATTCAATCTGATATTCACTACCGCGATAAGTTTCTTTATGCCCTTTTTGTCTGCCATATCCTCGGACTTCAGTAATTGTCATTCCATGAACACCAATTTCAAGCAAAGCTTCTTTGACTTCATCGAGTTTGAAAGGACGGATAATTGCTTCGATTTTTTTCATAAAATCCTCTATACATTTTTTCCGTGACAATTTTTATATTTTTTTCCGCTACCGCAGGGACAAGGGTCATTTCTTCCTACTTTTTCTTCTACACGGATTGGTTTTTGTTTAACCTGTGCAACTTTTTCCTGCGGTTGTGCTCTCAATCCAAGATTATCTGCACTATCTTTTATTGTTTGTAATCTTTGTTGAGGAGTTGGTCTTCTTCCCTGAACTTCAACAGGAGCTTGTGGCCAGAATTTAAATGCAAATGAAATTACTTCATTTCTAATATGTTCGAGCAATTGAATAAAAAGATTATAAGCTTCGGCTTTGTATTCAAGCAATGGGTCTTTTTGACCATAAGCACGTAAGCCTATTCCTTCTTTTAAATCGTCCATTTCTCGGAGATGTTCTTTCCACTTTTCATCAATTACACTCAACACTGCATATCTTTCAAGTCTTGCCATTAAATCAGAACCAAGCATTTCTTCTTTTCGATTATAGAAATCTTTTGCAGCCTCAAGAATTTTATCTCTAAATCCGTCCTTTCCGATTTTGTCAATTACATCAGGATCAATTTTGATATCTACAAGTGTATGCTGAAAAATTTCCTCTTTAATTTTTTCAAAGTTACCATCATCAAAGTATTTATCAATCACATCTTGAACAAATTCATCGAGATACTCAAAAATTTCTCCTTTAAGTCTTTCACCTTCGAGTGCTTGACGTCTTCTCGAATAAATTACCTCACGTTGCTGATTCATTACATTATCAAATTCAAGCAGACGTTTACGGATAGCAAAGTTATTTTCTTCAACTTTTTTTTGAGCTCTTTCAACAGAACGGCTAATTAAAGGATGTTGAATTGCTTCGCCATCCTGCATGCCAAGTCGACTCATAATAGAAGTGATTCGGTCACCACCGAATAAACGCATTAAATCATCTTCAAGTGAAATAAAGAATTTAGATGTTCCGGGGTCTCCCTGTCGCCCTGCTCGTCCTCTTAATTGTCTGTCAATTCTTCTTGATTCATGTCTTTCTGTTCCAAGAATATATAATCCACCAAGTTCTTTTACTCCTGCTCCTAATTTTATATCGGTTCCTCTACCAGCCATATTTGTAGCAATTGTAACAGCACCAGGTTGACCTGCATGTGCAACTATTTCAGCTTCTCGCTGATGTTGTTTTGCATTCAATACGTTGTGTGGAATTCCCTGTCGTTTTAACATTCGGCTCAATGTTTCTGAAACTTCTACACTTGTAGTACCAACAAGTACAGGGCGGCGTTGTTCTCTGAGTTGTTTTATTTTTTCAATAATTGCATTATACTTTTCGCGCTTAGTTCTGTAAATTGCATCATCCTCATCTACTCTTATAACAGGTTTATTTGTGGGAATAACAACGACTTCGAGTTTGTAAATTTCATAAAATTCTGCTTCTTCTGTTTCAGCTGTTCCTGTCATTCCTGCAAGTTTTTTGTAAAGACGGAAATAATTTTGTAGAGTAATTGTTGCAAGTGTTTGAGTATCTCTTTCAACCTTAACATTTTCTTTTGCTTCAATGGCTTGATGTAATCCATCGGAATATCTTCGTCCAGGCAAAATTCGACCAGTGAATTCATCAACTATTGCAATTTTGCCATCTTCTGTTACAACATATTCAACATCTTTTTCGAACAATGTGTACGCTTTTAGTAATTGATTGATGGTATGAATTCTATCTGACCTTTCTGAGTATAAATGATAAAGTTCATCTTTTTTACGAAGTTTTTCTTCAGATGTGAGATTCGGGTCGTTTTCAAGTTTACTTATTTCGGTTCCCAAATCCGGAATAACAAAAAATTCTTTTCCTTCACCAGAGCCCTGCGCAAGTTCTTCTCTTCCTTTTTCTGTTAAATCTATTTGATTGAGTTTTTCATCAATTGCAAAATAAAGTTCTTCATCAATTTCGGGCATTCTTTTGGCATTTTCTCTCAAGAATTCAAGTTCAGTTTGTTGAAGCAGTTTTTTATTCTCTGGCTCAGCTAAGATTTTCATCAAAGCTTTATTTTTAGGGAATCCTCTGTGTGCACGAAGCAATAGAATCCCTGCTTTTTCCCTGTCCTTTGGGTCATTTGATTGTAAAAGTTGTTCAGCTTCCTTTACGATTGATGCAACAAGGTTAGCTTGTTTTCTGAAAAGTCTTTCAACTTTTGGCTTCATTTCATCGAATTTGTGTTCGGTCTTTTCAACTGGTCCTGAAATTATAAGCGGTGTTCTTGCTTCGTCAATTAAAACAGAATCAACTTCGTCTACAATTGCATAATTATGACCTCGTTGAACACATTGGTCTTTAGATACTGCCATGTTATCGCGTAGATAATCGAAACCAAATTCATTATTTGTTCCATAAGTTATATCACATTGGTATTGCTTAATTCTTTCTTCTGTATCCATTGTATTAAGGATGCAGCCGACAGTTAAGCCGTGGAATTTAAAAATTTCACCCATCCATTCACTGTCACGTTTGGCAAGATAATCATTCACAGTTACAAGATGAACACCTCTGCCTGTTAAAGCATTGAGATACAAAGGTAGAGTTGCAACAAGTGTTTTACCTTCTCCCGTTGCCATTTCTGCAATTTTGCCTTGATGAAGTACAATTCCCCCCAGCAGTTGAACATCATAGGGAACCATATCCCATGTAATTTTATTTCCAGCAACTTCCCACGATTTACCAACAAGACGTCTGCATGTTTCTTTTACAACAGCAAATGCTTGAGGCAAAAGTTCATTTAATATTTCTTCATATTTTTCATCAAGCTCATTTTCAAGTCCTTCTATCTCATCATAAATTTTATGTTTTTCTTCGGCAGATTGAATTTGAGTTAATTGATTTTTTAATTCATCAATTTTATTTCTTAACTCTGCTGTTTCGTTTTGAATATATTCTTTGAACTGAGTTGTTTTGGCTTTTAATTCTTCGTCTGTAAGTTCTTTCAGTTTTTCAAATTCTTCATTAATCTGGTTAACAATAGGCCAGAGTTCCTTTAATGCATGAGTATTCTTATCACCAAATATTTTTTTAAGCAGTGTGCTAATCATTTATCTCTCCAGTTTTTCAGGTTTGAAAGTTAATTAATGAGGTTCTGAAATTCAACGAACATCATAATTTGCTGTAACTTATAAAATTGTGATTAATTATAGTTTCAATAATAATTTGTAATGCAAATATACCAATAATAAAAATTATGCTATTTATTATTAGTTAATTTATTTTTGTCAATTAAACAATTGAAAAAATAAGGTGCAAAAAAATCATTTTTCTTTTTCAGAGAATTTTGTTTCGAAATTGATTGAATTTACTCAGGGATTAATTTCTTCTGATGTTTTTGATAAAGCTCTTAGAGTGATGGAGCTAGAAGCAGGCAAGTACCATTTTTCTTCTTCTTCAGAAGCAAACTTGCTTAGAATATTTAACTCTCTTTATGATAAACACACTTTTTTCCACGAGCTTGTAAGATATCCTCATCATGCAGAGATTTTAATAGCAATTACTGCAAGCAGTAATTATTTAACAGATATTGTTGTAAGAAATCCGGAGTATCTTTATCAAGTGTTTGACCAGGAATATCTTGCTCTAAATATTTCTTCTGAGTCTTTAACAAAAGAACTTCAAAATGGAATTAATCGATATTCTACATTCAATGCAAAATTAAATTTTATACGACAGTTCAAAAAAAGATACATCTTGAAAATCGGGGTTAATGATATACTTTATCTTAGCGACCTTAAAACTATCACAGAACAATTAAGCTATCTTGCAAATTCAATTCTTTCTGTTCTGTTCGAATTGTGTTATCAGGAAACTTTATTGAAATATGATTTAAAGACCTGTAGAGAATACTGTCTATGTTCATTAGGGAAATTGGGGGGAAATGAATTAAACTACAGTTCAGATGTTGATTTAATTCTATTTTATGATGAAAATGAATACATAAAAGAAATTAAAAAAGAATATCACGAAATACTTTCCGAAGCCGCACTATTGTTTATAAAATCGTCTACCGAAATTACAGACAGAGGTTACATTTACAGAATAGATTTTCGATTAAGACCTGATGGTAAGTATTCTCCTTTGTGTAAAGCATACAGTGATTATACAAAATATTACGAAACAAGAGGCGAAGATTGGGAACGACAGATGCTAATAAAGCTAAATTATGTTTGTGGCAATTATAATTTGTATCAAAAATTTTATCAATTTCTTCAGCCGTATATTTTTCCGGCATCTTTCTCCACATCTCTTAAGGAACAAATAAAAAAAATGAAATATAACATTGAACTTCATAACAGAGAAAAAGAAAATGTTAAGTTGTTTCAAGGTGGAATAAGAGATATAGAATTTACTGTACAGGCATTGCAATTGTTAAATGGAGGGAGATTTAAAGAACTTAGAACAGGAAATACATTAAAGGCAATTGAACTGCTTTATGAAAAAAATCTTCTTAAACAGGATGAAAAAGATTTATTAATTAAAGCATATATTTTTTACAGAAGAATAGAACATTTCCTTCAATTAATGAATGATACTCAAACACATCTTATTCCATCAGAAGGGGAGCTGCTTTATAAATTATGCAGTTACCTTCGATACGATGACGAAAAAAAATTTCAAAAAGAATTAAGTGAAATAAGAAAACGAGTTAGAAATATTTACAATAATATATTGGGAGGCGATGATAAAAATGAAAAGATAGATTTAGGGAAAATTCATTTTAAGGATTATAACCGTGCTGAAAAAAATCTGAAATATTTAAGAAGCGGATTGGGATATTTTGAACAAAAAGAATTTGATTCCAAAACAATTGAGTTATTTAATCATATTGAACCTGAACTCATAAAATATTTAGAAAAATGTTCGTCGCCTGATGTTACACTGGATAATTTTGTTAAGGTAATAAGAGCATCAAAATTTCCTTCTATCTGGTATTCAGAATTTTTGAATAAACATTATTTCAAAAGTTTTCTAAAAGTATGTGAGTTCTGCTCAAAAGCTGTAGACATTTTGATACTCGATAAATCGGTTGAAGAAATTTTTTTATCACATGATATATTGATAAAAAATGTTGAAGATTATATTTCTAACTATAAAATCAATCAAATTATATTTTTACTTTCAGTTCAGTACACGCTGGGTTTAATTTCAACTGAAAAAATTTCCAGTTTAATTTGTAAATATGTTGATTTAAGAATCAGTAAGTTGTCATCACAATACAATTCAAAATATAATTATTTTATTGGAGGATTAGGAAGTTATGGTTCATACATGCTTAATTTTTCTTCTGATATTGATTTAATTATAATAACAGACAATGTAAATAAATATTCAGAAATACAGGATGATTTTCAGAAACTGCTGAAATTATTGCAAAATGAATTAAAGCCATTTGATATTGATGTTCGCTTAAGACCCGAAGGAAAAAGTTCTCCGCTTGTCTGGGGTGTAGAAAGCTATAAGAATTATCTTCAAACGAGAGCAAGAATTTGGGAATTTCAGTCATTATCAAAAATAAGATTTATCTCTGGCAATCAAAATCTTTTTAAGAAATTCAAATCAATTCTGATTAATCATATTAAATCACTTGATATGACTTATGTTACAAAAGAAATGCTTCACATGTATAGATTAATAATGAAAGAAAATATTTCGCATTATGATTCCACTTTTAATATTAAAAAGCAAAATGGTGGATTAGTTACAATTGATTTTTTGATTCAATCACAATTTTTTAATAATCCTAGATTGCAAGGGAAGAAGACGATTAATATCATTAAAAATCTTAAAAAAATTTTTCCGAAAGAAGATTATGAATTAATACTTGATAATTATTTGTTTTTGAGGAAAATTGAATTTGCACTACAGTGCATTTTTAACACAACAAGTGCAATATTTCCTGCGACAGAAGAAAGAAAGTCAATGGTTGCATCATTTTTCAAAATAACAACCGAAGAACTTCAGAAAAAACTTTCATCAGTCATAAAATCGAACATATTACTTTTTGAAAAATATGTTGGCAAAATTTGATTTTCTAAAAAAATTCTATGCTGAAATTACCGGTGTAGTAGCTTTCATATTTTATTTGACTACTATAGCTCCAGGAGTAATTCAAATTGACTCAGGAGAATTAGCAGCAGTTCAATCAACACTTGGAGTTGCTCATCCAACTGGTTATCCACTATTTACATTGATTGGTTATTTATTTCTTAGAATTCCTCTGCCATTTACAAAAATATTTCAGGCTAATTTGTTGGCATCAATATGGTGTGCAGCTGGTATTGTGTTTTTTGTTAAGTCTGTTAATTTGCTTTTAAGTAATATAAAGAATGATATAAATTTTGTTCGGAAAAGAAAGTTTAAGAATAATTCTTTAAATAAAATTTCTATTCTTGATTATAAAAATATTTTAGCATCATCAATCAGCGGATTATTTCTTGCATTTAGCAAAACTTACTGGTTTCAATCTACATCTGTCGAAGTTTATTCACTTCAAGTTTTTCTTTTCAATTTGATAATTTATTTGACACTGAAAACATTTTATGAAATCAAAAATAATTTGTATGAATGGATAAAAGCTGGCATAGCAATAGCATTGGGCTTTTGTAATCATATGACTACACTTCTTGTTTTGCCTTTTGTTATGATTTTATTTTTTATGAAAGAAAATTTCAATCGCATTGCTCTTAAAAAAATCATAATTACATTTCTTATTTCTGTTTGTGTAATGATATTAATTTATCTTTATCTCCCATTGCGTGCTTTTTCAAATCCAGTAATAAACTGGGGAAATCCAGTAAACTTTGAAAACTTCTGGAGACATTTTACAGGAAAACAATATCAGGTGTGGCTCTTTTCCTCATTTGATTCAGCTAAAAAGCAGTTTAATTACTATTTACAAAATTTACCAGATGAGTTTACTTATGCTTACTTTATTTTTATTCTTGCTGGAATATTTTGTAGTCTAAAAGTTTCAAAAAGATTTTTTTATTTATTCTTTACAACATTTTTATTTTCTCTTCTGTATGTAATTAATTATGATATTGTTGATATTGATTCTTACTTTCTTCTTTCCTTTATAATGTTATCCTTCTTTGGAGCTTATGGAATTAAATTCATAATCGAAAAAGCTGGTAAAATTTATTACTCAATTTCTTTCACTCTGATGATTTTGATTTATGTTTTTGTTTCAAATTATTCTCAAGTTAATCAATCAGATATATATACATTTGAAGATTACACGAAATCCATTCTTAAAAGTGTGGAAAAGAATTCAATAATATTAACTTATCAATGGGACTATTTTGTCTCGCCTTCTTACTATTATCAATATGTTGAAAATTTTAGAAGAGATGTTGCTGTTATCGACAAGGAATTACTCAGACGGTCGTGGTATTACAATCAGCTTGAAAGAAATTATCCTGATGTAATTAAAAATGTAAAAGAAGATGTTAATAAATTTTTAATAGCATTAAGACCTTTTGAACGCTCTGAAGAATATGATTCTGAGATACTTGAAAAATACTATAGAAAAATTATAACAGGTTTAATATCCAAGAATAAAGAAAATGTTTACATTGGGTTAGAATTATTTCAGAATGAAATGCAAAGAGGGGAATTACAGCTACCAGAAAATTATCAAATAGTGCCTCATCTTTTTATGTTCAAAGTTGTGAAGGGGAATGAATATGTGCCGGCTCCAGTTCCTGATTTTAAAATTAGAATTGCTGAGAAAAGAAATAAATACATTGATTTTATTGAGAATGTTATAGGAACAATGTTGACATATAGAGCAATGTATGAAATTCAATATGGTAAAATTGATAAAGCCAAGATGTATATCGATAAAATAAAAAGTGATTTAAAAAATTTTCACATTCCAGAAAGTATACTTAAGTTTATCAACTAATTATTCAAGTTCCTCCATTAATTCTTCATATCTTTCTTTGTCAACTTCTCTTTTTGTGAGGAATGACCTTAATAAAACATCGAGCTGTTGAATTAATTTTTTCTTATAATATTTTGGTGCATAGACAGAACCATCGAGCATGTAAATTCTTTTAGTTGGTTCATCATAAAATGTATAATTGATAAATGGACCTCCCATCGAGCCGTCTTTCATACGCCACAAGCCTTGTGTCATTAAAGCATAGCGATTTAAGAAATTAACTTCTTTCGTTGTTCTATAGTCATCAGAAATTTCAACATAACTTGAATCGTCGGATGTTCTATAAAATTTTTCTGTTAATTTATTTCTAATTGCATAAATTGAATCGCGATTTAGAAGAGCCGGCGAGGCATTATCAATCCAATGAACAAAAATCCATCTTTCCATGTCTGTCCCGGGAGCTCTTCTTAACCATACAAATTTATCTTCAGGTTTATCAATTGCAAGCAAAAAGTCTGTTTGAACATAAATCATCCAGCCATAGTCTCTCAAAAATCTTGCTTCAATATTTTTTTGTTCGTATCTGGAATTATAAAGACTTTTATAAAGTCTATCATTCGATATTTTTTGAAAATAATAGAGAAGATTTTCACTTTCCTTAAGAATATTTTTGTTTAATTGATCTATAGTAGGAGAAGTAATTATCATGACCAATTGGTCATTAGCCCAGAGATTATATTTATTAATAACACTAATTGAATCAGCATAAACCAATTTCTTTACATCGTTGGTTAGCATGCTGTTTATGTATTTAGCAACTTCTGATTGAGAGTTTAAAGGAGCAATAATAATTATATTCTTTCTTTCTTTATACTTTTCGAGCGAAGAAATATCTTTTCTTATGAGGTTAAAAAGATTTTCTGGCTGAGGAGTGTAAATTATTTTATTGAATACAGTTAGCAAAGCACCTTCGAGATTATAATATTCTGTTGAATCAGCAAATACATAAATATCATCTTCATTTCCAGTTGCAGTTTTTTTGGCATTGCATCCAGCAAGAAAAATTATAAATGTTAATAACAAAAAGCTTAAAAAGTATTTTTGTAGTTTCATCTTATTCATCTTAATTGTTGGTTTTTATACTTTAAGTAATTTTTTTTGTTTCATTAGTTTGGGACATTTGGAAGAACAAGGGGCATATGAGGTAAAAAAATTGTATAAAGAATCCACATTGAGATTCCCACAGTAATAGGTATTACAAGATTATCATCAGCCCAGCCAATTGATATATTTTCTGCTATCGCTCCAATTCCTGCAGAAACAAATCCAATTATAAATTCAATTAAATTTCCTTCAATTTTGGGTGTGAAAAGAATTACAATGCAGGAAAACAGAAAAAATGCTATGGTTCCTTCAAGACTTTTTAGTAGAAATTTTCTTTTTCCAAATTTTCTGCCTACAAGAGCAGCAGCAATATCTCCTATTATAAGTATTGAAAATGATGTAACAACAAAAATTTTGGGGAAAATAAGAATAACTATTACAGCAGATATCAATACATAAGTAGCACCATTTAAATTTTTTTTCTTATGGTCTTTTTCATGTCGTCTTAAAAGAAAACCGAAAATGCTGTAGAAGAAATCCTGAATTGGTTTGAAATAATATCTTCCTAAATCTATTATCAGGGATAAGATTAGTAGCGGAATTAAAATTTTTAGAGCTAGTTCTTTTGTAATAAAATAATAGATAACAGGAATAGAAAGAGAACAAAGGTGAATTGCTTTTCTTAAAACTTCACTTTGATAATCAATAGTTGCGTGTTCACTTGCTACCATCAGCTTTATCGGAATTTTTGGAGGATTCTTTTTTCTTTCTTTCTTCTAATAATTTTTGAACATGCTCTGGTATTTCCTGATCTTTGTTAGAATTATTTCCAGAGCCATTTCGTTTAACAGGGGGTAGTTCTTCTCCTTTAATAATTTTATCAATTTCTTCAGAATCAAGAATTTCTCTTTCGAGCAGTTCTTTTGAAAGTTTGTGCAGTAAGTCAACATTCTCAAGTAAAATCTTTTCAGCTCTTTCCATACAGGTCATAACAATTTTTTTAACCTCTTCGTCAATTTCTTGAGCTGTTTTTTCACTATAGTCTTTGTGTCTGGTAATTTCACGTCCTAAAAATATTTCTTCTTCTTTTGAACCATAAGCAAGCGGACCAAGTTTTTCACTCATTCCCCATTCACATACCATTTTACGGGCTATATTTGTAGCTTTTTCAATATCATTGCCAGCACCAGTAGTAAATCTTTTGAATACAATTTTTTCAGCTGCTCTTCCACCAAGTGCATAAGTAATCATTGCTTCGAGATATTCTTTTGAATAGGTATGTTTTTCATCAACAGGAAGATATGTTGTTACACCAAGTGCTCTTCCGCGAGGAATAATAGTTACTTTGTGAACAGGGTCAGCTTCAGGAAGCATTTTTGCTACAAGAACATGGCCAATTTCGTGATAAGCAGTAATCTTTTTCTCCTCTTCTGAAATAATTAAACTTTTTCTTTCCATTCCCATCATTACTTTATCTTTTGCCTCTTCAAAGTCTTCCATAGAAACTTTCTTTTTGTTTTTACGTGCTGCAAGAAGAGCAGCTTCGTTAACCATATTGGCTAACTCAGCTCCTGCGAGTCCTGGTGTGGCTTTAGCAAGAACTTCTAAATCAACATCTGAATCGAGAGGAATTTTTCTTGTGTGAACTTTTAAGATTCCTTCTCTTCCTTTTACATCCGGTCGGTCTACAACGATTTGTCTATCAAATCTTCCGGGTCTTAATAATGCGGGGTCGAGAACATCAGGACGATTGGTAGCAGCAATTATAATTACACCACTGTTTTGTTCAAATCCATCCATTTCGACGAGCAGTTGATTTAGAGTTTGCTCGCGTTCATCGTGTCCGCCTCCTAAACCTGCGCCACGATGCCTTCCGACAGCATCAATTTCATCTATAAAAATTATGCATGGAGCATTCTTCTTGCCCTGTTCGAATAGGTCACGAACACGACTTGCACCTACACCGACAAACATTTCAACGAAATCAGCTCCAGAAATAGAAAAGAATGGAACACCTGCTTCGCCCGCTACAGCTCTGGCAAGAAGTGTTTTACCAGTACCAGGAGGTCCTAACAATAAAACACCACGCGGAATTTTTCCACCGAGTCTTTGAAATTTTGCTGGTTCTCTCAAAAATTCAATTATTTCCTGAAGTTCTAATTTGGCTTCATCAGCACCAGCAACATCTTTAAATGTAACTTTAACTGCCGATTCTGTTATTAACTTAGCTCTGCTTTTTCCAAAATTAAATATTCCTTTAGTTCCCCCAGCACCAGCCTGCATTCTTCTGAAAATTAATATCCAAATTCCAAAAATTATCAGCCATGGCAAAAGTCCAAATAAAATTGAAGTCCATTCATTTGATTCTTTTACAAATGTGAACTTGATATTTTTTTCTTTCCAAATCTTAACTTGATCCTGAAGTACGGGTTCTATAAGTGTTACACTGAAATTTTGAACATCAATGAAAGCACCGTTTAAGAAAATTTTTTCTTTTTGAATTAATTTTCCTTCGAATCTATAATCATTTACATCAGTTTTAATAATTTTGGCACTTGCTATTTTCCCGCCGTCAAGAAATTTTTCATATACATCATATGGAACATCAACAACATTAGGAGAACCAGATTTCATGAATTGCATAATGATTACTGCGGCAATTATTACAGTCCCCCAGCTTATAACACTTTTAATGATTCTCGACCAATCAAAATCTCCATCTGGTTTTTGAGGACCATTTCCAAATGGCGGCTTGGATTTGTTGTTTTTATGTCGATTTTCGTTGTTTGCCATAAAATAGAATTTCACCTTCCTTTTTATTCACTTAAAACATATATGGATTTTAAATTTCTGTATTTTTGAGCATAATCAAGGCCATATCCGATAACAAATTTATTCTGAATTCGAAATCCAATATAATCAATTTTAACATCATATTTTATACTATCTTCTTTCACCAGTAGTGAAACCACTTTCATGCTTGCTGGTTTATGCTCTTCAATTAACTTTTCAATATACTTAATTGATAGACCTGTATCTACAATATCTTCAACAATTATTAAATGTCTGTCTGTTATATCAGCATTCAAATCTTTTACTAATTTTACTTTTCCGGAACTTATTTTTGCATCTCCGTAGCTTGATAACTTGAAAAAATCGACCTCGCAGTTTATTGTGATATGTTTCATTAAATCTGCCATAAACATAAACGAGCCGTTTAGCACGCCAATAAAAATTGGGAGTTTAGCTTTATAGTCATGCGAAATTTCTTTTCCTAATTCAGCTACTCTTTTTTGTATTTGCTCTTCAGTAATGTAAGGAATAAACTTTTCTGTTCCTATCCACAATTCATCAGTATTTTGTGTGCCTATTTTATCCACAGCTTTAATATCCTCTTTGTTTGTGAAGTAATTTTAAATCTATCATCTATTCTTAAGCCCACAAGCCAGACAATAAATTTATTATTCTCAAGAACAAATTTATCTTTTTTTTCTGAAGATTTAACTTTTGCATCGGTTAAAAAATCAGAAATTTTTTTAGGTTTTTTCATTCCGAGTGGTATAAATTTATCACCCGGCTGCCATTTTCTTAAAATAAATTCATCGCTTAAATTATCAGCAGAAATGTATTCTACATTTTTGGATTTACCAAATTTAATCTCATTTCTGCTAACTTCTTCAATTTTTAAAGTCTTGCTGTTTAATACAGCACTTTCCCCGACTTTGATAATTGTTATTGAGCTGTTATCATTTTTATAAGAAAAAATTTCAATTCCATTTTTTTCTCTCAAGGCAAATATTTTCTTTGTAAGAAAAATTTTTTTCCCTTTTTGTTTTTCAAATAAAGATTTTATTCTGTATACGTCGTTGTATTCAATATGATAATTAAAATTATCTTTTAAAAGTTTTTTAGTGAATTCACCAAAAATTTCGTTTTCAATTTTTTTTGCAGATGATTTGATGAAAATGCAATCCTTAGAGATGCGGGTGTGCTTAGTGATTAATCCATTAATATAATTATCAATTATTGATGCAAGAACTTCTAAAATTTTTGATGAACGAAATATTGCCTCATCAACTTTTGGATTAATCCTTTCTCGTATTAAAGGAAGAATTTTATTACGAATAAAATTTCTTTTGAAGTCAATTTTAAGGTTTGAAGAATCAATTCGATAGTTGATATTATTATTGTTGAGATAATCTAAAATTTCTTCTTTCGATATAAAAAGAAAAGGACGAATAATATTTCTCCGTTTTATTGGAACTCCTGAAATGCCTGTATAACCAGTTCCGCTGAAAAGATTAATTAATACAGTTTCGGTATTGTCAGATAAATTATGAGCTGTGACTATTTTATTAAAATTGTTCTTCTTCGAAAAGTTCTCAAGAAAACTGTAACGTAGAATTCTTGCGGCTTCTTCAATCGAAAGTTTATTTTCTTTAGCATATTCATTAACATTTAACTTACATGAGAAAAAAGGAATGTTTAATGATTGACAAAATTCATAGCAGAATTTTTCGTCGTCGTCTGATTCTTTTCCTCTTAATTGATGATTAAAATGAACAGCAGCAATTTCTACTTTATATTTTTTTTTGAATTTATTTAAGAAATAAAGTGCAAATGTTGAATCAGGTCCACCGCTGAATGCAATTAGAAGTCTATCGTTTTTATCAATTAGATTATGTTGATTAATGAAGTTAATGATTTTTTGTTCTAATTTTTTCATCTATGCAGGAATGCCCAATTATATTATCTTCTCACAAATTTTATAAGTGCATCATCACCAATTTTATCTACATCTTTTATCGAATAATTGATAGCTTTTGATAAACTTTTTATTCCAAGATTGGAACAAAGAGGCAATCCATTTCCTAAAATTTTTGGTGATAAGAATATTAAAATCTCATCTTCAAGTTTTTGCTTTATAAAACTTGAAAATACTTTACTGCCTCCTTCAACAAGAACAGAAATAATTTTTCTTTCAGCAAGAATTGACAATGCTTTGAGTAAATCAATTTTCCCGTTTCTTTCTTCAGGCACAAATATAATTTCAATGCCCTTCTTTAGATATGTATTAATTTTTCTTTTTCTATTTTTATTCTTTGTAGAAGTAATTATTATAAAATTTTTATCAGAATTTTTTTTGACCAGATTAGAATTAAGACTTAACTGAAGATTTGTATCAAGTATAATTCTTTTTGGATTTCTTCCTTCAACCAATCTTACTGTTAATTCGGGATTGTCAATTTTTACGCTATTAAAACCAACCATAACAGCATCATATTCAGAACGAAGTTCATGCACCAAGCTTCTTGATTCAACAGAAGTTAACCATTTTGAATTACCACTGCTATCAGCAATTTTACCATCAATAGTTATTGCCATTTTAAGAGTAACATAAGGCAATGATTTAGTGCAGTATTTGAAGTAAAATTTATTTATATCAATGCATTCTTTTTCCAGCAAGCCAGTTTTAACTTCCAGACCTGCTTTCCTGAATTTTTTTACTGCCTGACCATTGTGCTCAGGCTGAGGATTGAGTGTTCCTATTACAATTTTTTTTATTTTGGATTTGATTATTGACTCAATGCAATCCTGCTTATCAGTTGATAGCGAGCAGGGCTCTAAATTTGTATAAAGAGTTGCACCATCAGGATTTTCTTTAGAATTTTTTATAGCTAAAAGTTCTGTGCTAATTTCGTCTGGAGAACTTCTATAAGCTGCTCCAATAATTTTATCGTTCTTAACAAGCAAAGTACCAACAAGAGGCGTAGGACTTACTTTACCTTTTCCTTTCTTTGCAAGTTCTAATGTAATTTGTATGTAAGATTCATCTAACAATTTACTCAATCCCCAGCACTTCAAATTTTATTATGCCTGCTGGAACTTTTGCTTCCACTGTTTGACCAACTTTTACACCCATTAAAGCTTGGCCAACTGGTGAAGTTATAGAAATTTTCCCTTTTTCTAAGTCAGCTTCTTCTGGAGATACAAGAATATATTCATATATTTTGTTGTTATTTAGATTTTTTACTTTAACTTTAGAAAGAATATGAGCCTGGTCTTTTGGCATATTTGATGTATCTATAATTCTTGCTCTTGAAAGTAGGTCTTCGAGTTTACTAATTTTTAACTCGAGTAATCCCTGTTCTTCTTTTGCAGCATCATATTCTGCATTTTCGGATAGGTCGCCGTGTGCTCTTGCTTCTGCAATTCGTTCTGCCATTTTTTTGCGACCATTATTTTTGAGTTCTGCTAATTCTTTTTCGAGTTCTCTAATTCGTTCTTTACTTAGATAAACAAAATTCGACACTTTACTTACTCCTTATTTGTTGCTAAAAAAAGCGAAATAAGATTTCGCTTTGTGTAAATCAAAAAAATTGCCACCGCATTGCAGTGGCACTGAAAAAATAAAAATTATATATGAAGTTTTCAACTATTATTTAATGGAGGGTATTAATATGAAACCAATCGTAAAGTTTATTCTACTTATGATTTTTGCAATTGCTATGGCAAACTTAGAAGCTGCTGTTGTTGTTTATCTAAGAGAAATTTTCTATCCAGAAGGATTTGCTTTCCCATTAAAATTAATTTCTGATAAAATATTGTTAATAGAAATTATCAGGGAAATTTCAACTATTGTAATGCTCTTATGTATTGCTTATCTGTGCGGTAAATCATCTTTAGAAAGATTTTTCTATTTCATTTATGCTTTTGGAACATGGGATATTTTTTATTATGTATGGCTTAAAATTTTTCTGAACTGGCCTGTCTCTCTTTTAACAGATGATATATTATTTTTAATTCCTGTTCCATGGATTGCGCCAATCTATGCACCTGTTATTATTTCAATTAGTATGATAGTGTTTTCAATTATAAGTATTTATTTACAGCAAAAAGGATTTTCTTTAAGAACAAATAAACTAAGTATAATCGCATCCGTAATTGGGGTTGCATTTATTTTATTTTCATTTATGTGGGACTTTCAAACTCGTATTAATTCGATTTCACCTGTAAAGTATCACTGGGAATTTTTATTAATTGGAGAATTTTTTATCATTTTTGGTTTTATTTATTTCATTATCAAATTGAAGAAGGAGTAAAAATCAGTTATCAAAATATTAGCTATTCTTTATAGTTCTCAATAGTAATAAAGCGATAATAAAGAATAAAATGTTTAGTAATGATTCAATTACACCGCTATAATTTAATATAATAATTTTAGGAAGAAGCTCAACAACAGGAATAATTTCAACGGAATTATAAAAGTAAATAAAGCTTATTAAATTTAATAAAATTATTGTAGTCGTTAAAGATGCTTTAAAGTGTAATTTAAATATTAGCATTAATGCAATAACGATTTGTAGCAAATTGATAAAAATTGATACTAATATTAATGTATCATCACTAAAAGTAATAGTAGATTTTAACTTTTCGATGATACTTTCAGGATAAGCCAGATTTGATACTCCCTGGTATAGCAAAAACGTTATCAATAACCAGTAAAGTATTGAATTAGTTATATTAAAAGGTTTTATATGCCTATAGATAAATTTTATGAAATGTAAATTATTAAAAGTATTATGCATAATAGTTGTTGTTTAGAAATTAACCAATTAAAGACCGGTCTACTTGCTTAGCTTTCGACCGGTCAATTGGTGCCCTCAAAACTTGGGTGCAAAATTAATTATTGCAGGACACTTGCGCATTAGGATAAAATACTAATTGAAGCGAAATTAATACTAAAAAAATACTAATTGAATAAAAATCGAATGGAAAAGTCAAAAGAAGTCCATTTAAGACTTGACAAAAAATTCTATGTTATTTTTAAAGTTAGTAAAGAGGATTACTTTGTGTTATAAATTTCATTTGGCTCAAAGAAAAGATTCTTTTCTTTAAGAAAATGGATTATTTCGGACTTTTTGGAAAGATTTAATTTTGCTTTGATGTTGCTGCGATAGTAATCAATTGTTTTTTTGGATAAGTAAAGTTGCTCGGCTATTTCTTTTGAGGTATAACCCCTGCTTATAAGTTTGAGTACTTCTATCTGTTAAACCATACTTTTTCAAATCATTAACACTGAAAATATTACCACTGTCACCATATACAACAACTTTTCTTTTTCTAATAAGTTTGTCGATAAGTTTACTTTTTAATACAAAACCTTTTTCAGGTCCTAAAACTGTATTGAGAAGAACAAGAAAATTAACAAACATTAATCTGTAATTATATACTTTAAGGTGGAGAGTAATATCTGTATAGTAAATGTAACGGGATATTATAAAAATAGAGTGATAAACAACAAGGATTAGTAAATAATATTTTATTTCTTTTTTATTCCAGATATCATTTATAATTAAATTAACAAAATAACCTATTATTAATAACTGCAGTAAATTAAAGACCATAAATACTTTTAATTCCCGTGGGTCTAAAAAGAAGTAAATAATTACTCCAAGAAGAATTCCAATTTTATATCTTATGTTCAACCTTGGAAGAGAAAAAATTAAAAATACGGTCATGACTGTATAGTATGAATTCCAGATATTATTGTTATGTAACAGCAGCGACCTGATTATAAGTATTGGGTCAGAAGCTGCAAGTATGAAAAAGTAATAAAACATTTCATGTTTGCGATATCTGTAAGCCTGAAAGTAACATAAAATAATAGACATTATAACAAGTATGCGCATTAGGGTCATAATAAAAATAAAATTCTTATAATTTTGGGTGTAAATTATTAAAGCCTTTATTCGTTTTCAAGCAAGACAAAATTTCTTATAATTTTATTCTTGACTTTTGTTCAAATTGTTGTTTGTATTCTGCAGACAGATTTGAATTGACAAAATCTGCATATGATCTTTTCTCTATCGTCATGAGGAGATAAATTAAATTTCCCTTGTGAAATTAATTCTACATAATTTTTAATATGATTTATTGTGCTGCTTATTAATTCATCAAGATTTTTAATTTCATTGTCATTTCTTTTTGATAGAGAAATTTTTTGTTTTCCAAAATCATCCTTTGAATATTTCAACGAGTAAATAATCATTTCGTTTGCACCAAACTTTTTTCCATATTTTTTTTCAAGAAGATTTTTAGCAGCGTATAAATAAACTGGAAGCTGCAACGATAAACCATTCTTTAGTTCTTTTATAGTTGGTTTATTCCCGCTCAACTTATAATCTACAATATTGAAAGTATCATCTTTTTTTGATAGCTCAATTCTATCAATTTTACCACGGAGTTTTAATCCATCAATTTGAATTGGTTCTGGACTGCTGAGCGTTTTATCTGATTCCTCTTCTTTGAGTGCCCCAAATTGTACCTCAAAAAATTTTGGTTCGTAGTCATCACTTGTTTCAGCTTCATATGTTATGAATTTCCCAAGTATTGAATTATCAAAATTGTTATCAATGCCTGTCAGTTTCTCTTTTTCATAAAAAGTTAAAGGTGCTTTGAAAAATGAATTCAATATTTTTTTCTCTGCAATTTCAAGTATTATTTTTTTTGCTTTTTCAAGAATATTTTTATCACCGCTTTTTATGTCAATTTTTTCTTCAATAATTTTAGTGTAAAATTCATAAAGAATAGAGTGAAGTATTCTTCCTAATTCGATTGCCTCTATGTCTTCAGTAGGTTCTTCGATTATTTTGATTCCGATAATTCTTTCTATGAAAAATTTGAATGGACATTTTGCATAAGTCTCAAGCTGGGATATTGAATATTGTTTTTCAATAAATGAATTTAATTTTTGTTTTATAATTGTTTCTTCAAGATTATTATCACTTAGCAATATTCCATTATAACTAGATTCAGAAAAAATATTTTCTTCGCGTTCTTTTTCTACTTTAATAGAATTTATTAGTTGCGTATCTAAATTAAAGAAATTCAGTATTTCAGTGTTATCATAATTTTTCCCTAAATAAATGTTTAATTCTTCCAGTGAAATTATTTTATTAGAAAGCTCATCCTTTATTTCAGAAATAAGAAATATTTTTTCAAATTCTTTTAGGAATGTTGAAACAACAGTTTCTTTTCCACTTTCAGATAATGGATAACTGAGAAATAATTTTTTATTCCAGCAATTTAAAGCTTGATAGAAAAGATTTCTTTCTTCGGTTTGGTGAACAGCAGCTTGCTTGCGAAATTTGCCCGATGAAAATATTTCGGGCGTATATCTTGTTGGTAAATCACCATCACACAAGCCGCCAATAAATAAGTAATCAAATTGTAACCCCCGAATTTCTTCCAGATTTGTAATCAATACTCCATAATTTGATTTTTCTTTTACATTAAATCTTGCCCAGTTGCACGCAGTTCTTAATTGGTCCATAAAAAAGTGAATTCCATAAAGTTCATCTTTTCCTTTTTCTTCTTCAAGTAAATCGAAAATTTCACTTATTGTTTCGATGAACTTATTGAAACCACGAATATTTTCTTCCTGATTATGACTGATTGAAAGTAATTTGTATGGTAAGAATGATTTATTAATAAAATCCAAAAGATTTTCTTTGAATTGTATTATAGTTTGTTTTTCTTCGAAAGGTGTTAATAATTCTATTATTGATTTTATATCACTTAAAGCTTTTTGATATGATGCAATTTTATCATCTTTCTCTTCATTGTCTTCATCAAAATTAAGTTTAATATTGGCAATAGATTCGTTGATGATATTAATCCAGTTTTCTTTTTTAGATACAATTTTTAATTCGGATGAAACTTTGAAAAGATTAAATAAATCAATATTATTGGTTTTTATATATCCGCTGCTTAATGCTCTAAAAATATTTTGATAATAATATTCGTTTTCTACTATTTCCAGAAAATTTATAATTGCTTTAACAGGATTAGAATTATCAAGCAATATTCTGTCTGTAAGATTAAAAGGAATTCCATTTTTTGTAAATATATCTCGTACTATTGTAGAGTAATTTTGGATTAAATTAAATGCAACACAAATTTTATCTGGGTCAACTTTCTCTTTAATTATAAGATTTTTTATTTGTTTGGAAATAAATTCAACTTCACTTTCTCTGTCATATGCTGAAAATTTATAAACACGGTCTTTATAGTTGTATTTATTTTTTCCCTTATCAAAATTGAATAATTCATTTCTGATAATCTTTCTAAATTTAGGTAAACTAACTTCCGTAGTATCACTTATTATTTTAAAGCCACAATCAAGTAATTGATTGAAACAATTGTCAAGATGAGAAAAGATGTATTTATTTTTTTTGTTGTAATCGAAATTTATAAATAAATCAATTCCTTTTGTTTGCGAGAATCTGTTAATTATTTTTATTTCCGGTCCTGTAAATTCATTAAAACCATTTATCACAATTAATTTTACATCTGGAAAAATCGATGAGAAACACTTTTGCAATTTTTCATCTTCCAATTCCAATAATAGTTTGTAAATATCTCCAATTTCATAAGCATTTATACTAAAACATTTGTTTATATATTTTTCATAAATATCTGAAATGTCCAGTGCTTTCAACTTTTCTGAGCGTTCGAGCTTTTCAGCTTCTTCCCTCAAATGTTTTGGAGTAATGCCATGTCTTTTATATTCAGAAATGATATTTTTAATTCTGTCAAGTGTTCCAAACGGGATTTCATTTTTGTAAACCGAAAAATATCTTGGTTTTATTTCTTCAAAACTTTGTTTGATAAAAATTATTGATGCAGCTTCGCTCAATTGTCTGAATGATTTAATCCTGCTTAATATTTTTGTCGATATAGTTCCAAATGTTTCGATATTCAACTCAATTGCAGCACGATTTGGCATTAAAGAAATAATTTCTTTTTTAAGATTTCGGACTTTACGATTTGTAGGAACAATTATCAGCAGTTCATTTACTCTATTGTTTTTTATTTTTTCATTGATTAAAAAATCTAAATCAACTTTTTTGATATTTAATTTTGTTAATATCATTTTGACAATAAATTTTTATATGATTTTCTTATTTGCTTTGATAAATCAATGTTAAGAAAATTTACAACTTCTATAAATTCTTTTGCTGCAGATTTTTTATTATTTACAACAACCGATTCTAATTCTAAAAACCATCCAAGATTTTTAACATTATCCAGATGAATTCGTGTATTCCCATACATGTAAAGTTTTCTTGATTTTTCCACTACGCATTCTGTTTTAAAAATTTCAGAAAGATATTTTTCGGGATTATTTCCCTTGAGTTCAATTATTTCATAATTGCTCCATCTTTTCCCTTTTTCATCTCTCAAATATTTTATTAAATAAAAATTGTTTTTTTCTTTTCTTAACTTCAATAATCCGTTTTGAAATTTATAATAAGTATCTTTTTGTTTTATTGTGCCTATAAATTTTGCTCCTTTTAATTTCAGCTTTTTTTCGTATCCCTTAGGAGAATTAATTTTAATTTTTAATTCGAGATTCACAGCCATGAAGAACCTTTATATTTTTTGATTGTAAGAAGCTCGTAAATATTATTCTTTATTGATTTTTAATATATAAAATATAATTTTAATAACAAGGTTAGTAGAAGGATAGCAATTATGAAACGATTAACTTTTTTATTAATGATGATTTTTACAATTAATATCGGTGCACAACGAATCGGAGAATTTGCACCAGAAAAACAACCCGAAGTTTTTCCAGAAAACAGCTGGGGTGTCGATTTAATGTTTGGGGAAGGTGGTTTTGGATTAGGGGCTTTTATTCATAAAAATTTCACGCCTGTAATTACTGGATTTGCAGATATATCTTTTTCAGAATCAAAAGATGAGAGAGAAGTTGAATATGTCGATTGGTATGGAAATACATTTGTGTTGGGAAAAGAAAATAGAGTTTTTCTAATACCATTAAACTTTGGTTTGCAGTATAGATTATTTTATAATGTATTAACTGATAATCTTCGTCCATATATCAATGCTGGAATTGGACCTACATTTGTTGTATCAACGCCTTATAATGAAGAATTTTTTTCATCGTTTGGGAAAGCTAAAATGCATTATGCAGTCGGTGGTTATATAGGAATAGGAGCCAACTTTGGAATAAGCAAACGAAATTTAGCTGGTGTTAATGTGAGGTATTATTATGTTCATCTTTTTGATAAAGGTGTTGAAAACATGACGAATAAATTTCGAAAAAATTTAGGACATTT
>JARYLX010000029.1 GCA_029907415.1 Melioribacter sp. | reverse complement strand
TATTTATCAAATTTATTTTTGCTTGCTGATTTTGTATTCATTCGTGCTTTAAGAAAAAGCTTTGGTTCTGTTGCCGGCAGTTATCTCCCATTTTTTCAACAAATAATTATTTTATTAATTGCTTTAATTCCACTTAGTATAATTGCAGGATTATTATTTCAATGGACAGCAAAAGATTTTCTCGATAAAAATGAAACTCTGGCAAAAGCATATGCAGTCGAAAGTGTCGGAGGAGTTGCTGGCGGTTTGTGTTCTACTTTATCTTTGAGTTTAAGAATAAATAACTTTTCAACGGCTCTTTTCTGTTGTTTAATATTAACAATTGTAGCATCGTTATCATTAGAAAAAAACAGAAAGATAAACAAACTTTTCACAAGTTTAATATTTGCAATCACTTTTCTTCTATTCGTTTTTAATCAAAAAATTGATTACTACATGAATCTATGGAATCATCCTTTTCTAATTAAATCAATTGATACTCCTTACGGACGTATTTCAATTTCATCATTTGAAAATCAGATAAATGTTTTTATTGATGATGCTCTTGCTTACGAAACCAGCAGCTTTGATGCAGAAGAGATTGTACATCTGTCAACTTTACAACTTGAAAAGATAGATAATGTTCTTGTACTCGGCGGAGGTTTTGAAGGAATTATTAATGAGTTATTGAAATTGCCTGTTAAAAAAATTGAATATGTTGAAATCAATAAAGAATTAATCGACATAGTTAAAAATTATTTACCCGAAAATTTATCGAACCCGCTGAGAAATCAAAAGGTAGAAATAATTTATGACGACCCGAGAAAATTTTTGCGTAATAAACATTCTTATGATTTGATTCTAATTGGAATGCCTGAACCAATGTCAGCACAAAACAATCGATTTTATACTAAGGAATTTTTTCAGCAATGCTATAATTCTTTAACTCAAACTGGCATTCTTACTTTTAGAATTCGTTCTTCAGAGAACATCTGGACAAATCAATTAAAGGAAAGAAATAAAAGTATCTTCAATGCTCTTAAAACAAGTTTTAAAGACATAACCGTTCTTCCCGGTGTAATTTTTATTGCTTCAAAATCAAATTTGATAAAAGATGTTTCATTACTCGTCAACAGATTTAACGAAAGAAAACCCGAAACAAAATTAGTTTCACCTCAATACATCAATTATATTTTTACTAACGACAGGTTTTATGAAATTCAAAAAATATTTAATGAACCGTCGGAGAACATAAATACAGATTTACAGCCTGTTTGCTATGCATATACAACATCAATCTGGTTATCAAAATTTTTTCCTGATTTATCATATAAAAAAATTCCATTTCAAAACTCAAAGAAAGAGTTATTAATAATTGCTTTAATAATTTTACTGGTATTTTCTCTTATCATAAGAAAGTTCAGCAATTTCAAAAGAATTGTGATTGTTTTTACTGCAGGATTTACAGGAATGATTTTAGAAGTTATACTTATAATCATCTATCAAAATCAAAATGGAATTTTGTATAGAGATATAGGACTTCTGCTAACATCTTTTATGATTGGCTTATCGCTTGGTGCATATTTAGTTAATTATTTTGTAGGTTCTTTCAAAGAAAAAGAAAAGTATTTAGGAATAATGCTCATCATTTCATTTCTGCTTTTGAATTTGTCTGTTTACTATTTAATGAAAACTATTTTACAAAGCAGTCTAATAATTTTTCTCATTTTACTTTTACTCGATGGATTTTTAACCGCAGGAATTTTCTCTTTTGCCTGTTTTTACAAAACAGAAAATCAGAAGAATTTAATTTCGCAGCTATATGCATCAGATTTAATTGGTGGATGCACTGGTTCATTAATTGCAAGTTTAATATTAATACCTTTCTACGGATTACCTTTTTCAATTTTATTTCTTGCTGTTATGTTGTTCTACAATTTAATATTAATTAAATGAAAAATTGTAATTAGTCTTCCTACCTATTAATTTTACAATTGAAAAACGAAAGGAAAAACTATATGACAAATGCTCAAAAATGGCTTGCTGCTTTTTTAAGTTTATTCATAGTACTCTTCATATTAGGCAGAATTACAAAACCAAAAGAAGAGACACAGACTTCTATAAATTATGTTGAAAAGACAATGCAGTCGAATGAAGAGAAGGACGGGTTAACATTAATCCGTGAAAATGGTTGTACTTCCTGTCACGGACAAAATCTTGAAGGAAGCAACATTGCCCCGGCACTCGTTCAAATAAATAAATACTGGAATAGAGACAATTTAATCAATTATCTAAGAAATCCATCTTCTTACAGTAATAAAAGACTGAAGCAATACAGATTGAAATACAAAAACATTGTAATGCCTTCATTTAATAATCTTGATGTAAAAGATTTAGGAAAGATTGCAGATTATTTATTAACAAGATGAGCTAAAGAAAAATTTATTATATAAAATAAAGGGAATCCATCTTGCTTGAATGGATTCCCTTTTTTGTTACTTATGCTTTATTTGCACTTCCAAGCACATTAATAATTTTATGCTTGTATAATTCTTTCAATGCTTCGCGTGCAGGACCAAGATATTTTCTTGGGTCAAACTCTGCAGGATTTTCTGCCAATACTTTTCTGATAGCTGCAGTCATAGCCAATCTTCCATCCGAATCTATATTAATTTTGCAAACTGCTGACGCAGCTGCACGACGCAACTGGTCTTCTGGAATTCCTACAGCATCTTTTAATTTCCCGCCATAACTGTTAATTGTTTTGACTAATTCAACTGGAACAGAAGAAGCTCCATGCAGAACAATTGGGAATCCAGGAATTCTTTTTTCAATTTCTTCAAGTATATCAAATCTAAGCGGCGGAGGAATTAGAATCCCATCTTCAGTTCTTGTACATTGTTCAGGTTTGAATTTATTAGCACCATGTGATGTGCCAATTGAAATTGCAAGAGAATCAACGCCGGTTTTACTTACAAAATCCTCTACTTCTTCAGGTTTTGTATAATGTGTAACCTCGCTTGAAACTTCATCTTCAATTCCTGCAAGAACACCTAGTTCACCTTCTACAGATACATCGAATTGATGAGCATATTCAACTACTTTTCTTGTAAGTTCAACATTTTGTTCATATGGTAAATGTGAACCATCAATCATAACAGATGAAAAACCTGATTCAATACAGGATTTGCAAAGTTCAAAACTATCGCCGTGGTCAAGGTGCAGAACGATTGGAATATCATATCCAAGTTCATGAGCATATTCTACTGCTCCTTTTGCAAGATGTTTTAACAATGTTTGATTGGCATATTTACGAGCTCCGCTTGATACCTGCAGAATTACAGGAGATTTAGTTTCAACACAAGCACCAATAATTGCCTGAAGTTGTTCAAGGTTATTAAAATTGAAAGCTGGAATAGCATATCCACCTTTCACTGCTTTTTGAAACAGCTCTTTTGAGTTTACTAAGCCTAATTCTTTGTAATGTATCATTGTACTCGCCATTTTGTTAATTAATAATCATAATTTCGTTCATAAGTATAAAAAAAATATGAGGATTTATCAAAGATGAGCAGAATTTTTGGCAGGTCAATTAAAATTTACTTTCTTTTCATGTGCTCTTAGAAGCAACTCTGTATACTCATCAAAAGAAATTTCGACTGCACCAAACATTCTCAAATGTTCTGTTTGAAATTGCACATCAAGCAAAACAAATTCTTTTTTATTCAAATGTTCTATTAATCTAACAAGTGCACACTTAGAAGCCTGTGATACTTTTGAAAACATTGATTCACCAAAAAAGGCTCCTCTATATGTTACTCCATAAAGACCACCAACTAATTCATTGTTCTGATAGACTTCGACAGAATGCAGATAACCAAGTTTAATTAATCCTTTGTATGCTTCGATTAATTCTTCGGAAATCCATGTTTTTGGTCTTTTAGAACAATTAATTATAACTTCGATAATTTTAGAATCAATCTTGTATTCGAAATTTGATTTCTCCATAAACTTTCTTAGTGAGCGTGGAATATTATAATTATCAAGAGGAATGATAGTTCTAATTTCAGGCAAATACCATTCTATATTTCCATCGTCATCTGCCATGGGAAATGCACCCTGAGCATAAAGTTGAATCATATTTTCTGGTTTTAATAAATTTTTCTTTGAAATGATTCTTTGTTCATTCATGAGACTCTACTTCAAATTTTATAATATCGTAACCCTTTTTGGATTCTATCGCGGTAAAAAAGGCACCAAGAAAAACCTGAAGCATTCCAAGCAAAAATGCTGTAGTAATAAATGCATCAAGACCATCAACAGAAAATATTGAAGTAATGCCAAGTAAAATTGAGCACAGAACAAAAAGAGCTACTGCGCTTACAAAACTTAGTACAGAATTTCTTACAAGTTTCACACGATAAACAAGTGCATCAATCTGTTTTGCAATGCTTGCAAGCCTAACATTATCTTCTGTTGTGTAAGGACCTTCGCCTATCTTCAAAAGTAACCTTCTTTTTTCTTCGTTCAGGAGTCTTATTCTATTTGCAACCATTGAATACCGGCTATTCATTCCAAGCAACAAAAGACCGCAAGCATTAATCATAACTGCTGGTGCAAGCATCAATTGTATAATATTTACCGCATTAATATTTAAGGAAAACATTTTACCTTACCTATTTTGAATAAATGTAATTATGAAGAACTTCTATTGTTTCTTTTTGAACTTTCAAATCTATCTCTAATAAATCCCTTATAGAAAGTATTCCGGCTAATTTTTCATTTTCAATAATCAGAATATGTCTTGTGCCGCGGTCTTTCATTTTCTTTAAGCATTCTTCATAAGTCTCATTAATATCTGCAATAACCAAATCTTTAGACATAACATCGTCGACTTTAGTAGTTTTCAAATCAAGATTATTTGCAATCACACGTCTTACCAAATCTCTTTCTGAAAATACCCCGAGAAGTTTTCCATCGTCGCCAAGTACTGGTACAAGACCAATATTATGCTCTGCCATAAAAAGAACTGTATCATAAATATTGGTTCCGGATTTAACTGTCAATATTTTTTTTGAAAGTACTTTTTCTTTTATTGATTTCATTTTACCTCCTAATTTCTATTCAGTCTTAATGTCCATTTTAATCTAATATTTTTGGACAATGAATTGCAAGAAAAAAAATCATCTGCAAATTCTAAATTTTACTTGATGAAACTTCTTCCACTTCATCAACAAACTTTGGAATTGGTTTCCCAAGAACTTTACTTCCTGTCTCAGTTACAAGAACATCATCTTCAATTCTAATTCCACCAAAATTTTTATATGCTTGTAATTTCTGGTAATTAATAAATTGAGTAAATTTTTTTTCTGCTTCCCATTTTTCAATCAGTTGAGGAATAAAATAAATACCTGGTTCAACAGTAATTACAATTCCAGGGACAAGTGCTTTTGCATAACGCAGTGATTTTAGACCGAACTGAGAACTTCTTTTAATTTTATTATCATAACCAAAATTGCTTTCCCCAAAATTTTCGAGATCATGAACATCAAGTCCAAGCAGATGTCCAAGTCCATGCGGAAAGAAAAGAGCATGAGCCCCTTCTTTTACTGCCTGCTTTACATCGCCTTTCATCAGTCCAAGTGCTTTTAATCCATCGGCAATAACTGTAGATGCTTTCAAGTGAATATCTTTATAACTAACTCCTGGCTTAATTGATTTTATAGCTGTTAATTGTGCAAGCAATACAATTTCATATATTTCTTTTTGCATCTGAGTAAATTTTCCACTTACAGGAAATGTTCTTGTTATATCACTTGCATAATGTAAAAGACTTTCTGCCCCGGAATCATTTACAACTATATCTCCATTGTTTAATTTATTTCCATAAAAATGATTATGAAGAGTTTCCCCATGTTTTGAAAATATTACTGGAAAAGAAAGACCGCTTCCCATTGAAATTGCAATGCCTTCAATAAATCCAGCAACTTCTTTTTCCATCATTCCAGCTTTTGCAAATTTCATTGCAGCAACCTGCATTTCGTATGCTATTGATATTGCTTTTTCAATTTCTTCTAATTCTTCCTTAGATTTTACAGCCCGTTGTTCTGCCACAGCTTTAATCAATTCCTGTGAAGCATAATCATTCACTCTTGAGGCATCAATGCCAAGCAGAATTTGCAACTTAATCATATTACTATGCCGATACTGAGGAATGAAGTGAATTTTTCTTCCTTTTGCTAAAGCAGCCTTCAGAATATTTTCCAGTTCGTTCATCTTAAAAGTTAGATTAACTCCGCATTTTGCTGCTTTTTGTTTTACAGTTTTCTGTGGTCCCATCCAGACGATTTCATCAATAGTAAAATCATTTCCAAAAATCATTTCTTTGTTTTCATCAATATCTATAATAGCTGCAAAATTTGGTTCATCAATTCCAAAGTAATAAAGAAATGTGCTGTCCTGACGAAATTTATAAGCATTATCTGCATAATTCATAGGGGATTCATCATTTCCTAGAAAAAGAATTAATCCTTTTTCAATTTTTTTCTTCAATTCAGTTCTTCTTTGTTTATAAATTTTTGCTGAAAACATATTCCACCTTTTGATAAGTAATTATTTATTGCCAATATCAAAATAGTGTATTGGGTTCAAACAAAAAATAAATTTATTTGACACAGTAAAAAATATGCCTCGCTAATTTTAACCTATTAACATAGTTGATTCATGATAGTAGTTTGACTTGTCATACAGGTTTAATTATAATACAATTATAAATAAAATTATTTTTTAATGAACAATAAGTTAAAATCATTTTTATTTGCTATTGCTTCAATCATACTATGGTCAACTTCGGCCACAGCATTTAAACTTACACTAAAAGGAATGAGTGTTACTCATTTGTTGTTAATTTCTTCTTTAACTAGCACTATTATTTTTTTTGTCTTCGAGTTCATCAATAATAAAAAAAATATTTATTTAATAATCAAAGGAAAAGATTTTAAAAACAATCTGGTTCTTGGCATTATTAATCCTTTTCTTTATTACTTAATTTTATTTAAGGCATACTCAATATTGCCTGCTCAGGAAGCTCTTCCTTTAAATTATACATGGCCTATAGTTATTTCAATTTTTTCTGTTCTGTTCTTAAAAAATAAATTGACTTTGAGGACTATACTTGGTTTGTTCATAGCTTTCACTGGCGTAATTATTATTGCAACAAGAGGAAATTTAATAAGTCTTCATTTTCACAACATTACTGGAGTAAGCCTTGCCATTGGAAGTTCTGTTGTTTGGGGTTTATTCTGGATATTAAATTTACTTGACAGCAGAGAACCGTCAGAAAAACTTTTTGGTTCATTCTTGTTTGGGACAATATTAATTGGTATCTATACTTTATTTTTTGAAAATCATTTTGATTTCGAACCAAAGTATTTTTTAGGTTCGGTTTACATCGGTTTTTTTGAAATGGGGATAACATTTTTTCTCTGGATGAAAGCATTATCGTTAAGTGAAAATAAAGCACATACTGCCACTCTTGCTTATCTTTCTCCTTTTATCTCATTGATTTTTATCTCTGTTATTCTTGGAGAAAAACTATTTGCTTCTTCAATTTTAGGATTAATTTTTATTGTTGGCGGGATTATTATTCAGCAAATAAAAACAAACAATTAAAAATTTCTACAAATTTTCAAAATTATCTACATCTTCATCTTTGCCAAACAAAATTAGTTTATCATCTTTTTCAATAACATAATTTGAATGCGGGAAAACAATATTTTCGTTCTTTGAAAAATCTTTTTTTATCATTAAGATTTCTAAGCCAAAATTCTTTCTAAAATCAAGTTGCGAAAGTGTTTTTCCAATTAGTTCTTGTGGCGGAATTTTTTCTATTATGGAATACCCTTCAAAAACTTTTATCCTTTTAACTTTTTCCAGTTTTAATAAATTGAATGATAATTGTTCAATAATTTCTGCCCTGAGATTTTCTTTGTTATAAACAGCAATAATATCATTTCTGCTTATTGTTCCGAGTACTTTCTTTTTGTCAGCAGATATTACTGGAATTTCATTAATATCATAAATCTCAAATAGTTTTAAAACCTCATCCAAAGTATCGTCTTCCAATACAGTTACAATTTTATTTTTTGATATGTCTCTTGCAACAAGTATATCTCTTATACTTTCATATTCTGTAATTAATTCCTTTAATTCAGATTCAGAAATATACCCATTCAAATTTCCTTCTTTATCAACAACATAAAAAACGCTTTGTTTACTTTCTATTAAATCTTTTATTAAATGCGGTAATAGTGTATCTTCTGAAATTAGAACTATGTCCTTTCTCATTACAGATTTTACAGGAATTAATCTAAACTTAATATCTCTTGTTGTTGAAATACGATAACCTTGCTGTTCAAGATATCTCTCATGAATAGATTTTTTTAAGGTCAGCTGTACAAACATTGTGCTTGTTACAACTGCTAGCATCAAAGGAAGTATAAATGAATAATCCTTTGTCATTTCAAAAATTATAAGAATAGCAGAAATTGGTATGAAATTTATCCCACCTAGGACTGCCCCCATTCCAACGAGAACAAATGCTGTAACATCAAATTGATTCCCCAAAAGATAATTTAATCCAGAACCATATAAATAACCAGAACATGCACCTATAAACAATGATGGTGCAAAAATACCTCCAAAACCACCTGAATTTAGAATAAGCGGCACAAGAATAAATTTCAAAACAAGCAAAATTAAAACCACCTGAAAAGTTAAAGAACCAGATAAAATTTGATTAATCCCATTATAACCTATGCCAAAAATATATTTATAAAAATATCCTGTTATGCCAACCAGCAAACCAATAGAAGTCATAACAATCCACTGAGGAATTTTTTTTAGTATTCTACTAAAAATTTTTTCTGTTTTATTTGAATAACTTACAAATGCAAAAGAAATTATACCTGCCAGCACTCCCAGTAATGCATAATGATATAAATAAAGATAACTTCCTGGATTTGGGCTGTGAAAAACAAAAATTGATTCGTTTCCTAAAAAAGTTCTTGAGATAGCACTTGCAGAAATAGAAGAAAGAATTAAAATAGGAACGCTTGTAGTTGAAAATTCATTTAATAAAATTATTTCGAGGGCAAAGAAAATTCCTCCGATTGGGGTATTAAAAATTGCTGATATAGCGGCTCCTGCGCCTGCAGCAGTAAGAATACTTTTTTTATTATCAGGTAACTTAAAAACAAAAGCAAATTTATTTGCTATTCCGCCTCCAAGACGAGCAGCCGGACCTTCTGGACCAACAGTATTACCGGAACCAATACTTATAACTGAGGCAAGAAAATTAAATATTGTTGAGCGAAAAGGAATTCTATTTCCATTTAATGCTACTGCTTTAATAACTTCTGTAACTCCCTTTTTGCTTGCATATTCTGGCGAAAGAAAAATCATTACACTCTGTATTAACATTCCAATTGCAGGAATAATAATAACCGCTGCGGCTCCAAGGAAAAATAAACCACTTGCTGTTTGATGAAAAAATAGTTCGTTAAAAAATTCTATTGAATTGTGAAAAAGAACTGCAGAAAGTCCTACAATTATTCCTGTTGCTACAGCATAAATTATATTTAATGTAAAATCATTTCTAATTGTTTGAGAAAAGAACTTTTTTATTATTTCTTTATTCAATTATATATCCTCTTATTTATCTCTTCTTACAATAACAACCGTTGCATCATCATCCCATTTTTTTCCTCCTCCATATACGTAAAGTGTATCAAAGATTATATCGAGAAGTTGTTCTGGTGTTTTATCAAAATGTTCTTTAATTATTTTTTTTAATCCTGTAATATCAAAATCATTTTCATTGCTGTTTTTTCTCTCAATAATTCCATCACTGTAAAGAATTAGCAAACTATTTGGTTTCATAAATGCATGGCCGCGATGAATGTTTATTTCGGGGAGTGCACCAAAAATTAATCCTGTAGAATCTAGTTCTATAAATTCATTGCCATCGTATAGTAAAGGCGCTGGATGACCCGCATTTACATAGATTATATTACCATTCTTCTCAATTTCTGCATAAAACAACGAAACAAAACTTGTGGAATAAACACTTCTATAAATAACATTATTAAGTTTCTTAAATGTATAAACCATTTTAAGATGTTTTTCAAGACCCATCCTCAATCCTGTTACAACATCTCTTACAAGCAAAGCTGCAGGCAATCCATGTCCGCTCGCATCGCCGATACAAACACCAAAAACTTCGTTATCGAAATTAAAGTAATCATAAAGGTCGCCACCGACCATTTCTGCTGGAATAGATCTACCTGCAATTGTCAGCCCTTCAAATTCAGGAGCAGTAAGAGGCAATAAACTTTGCTGAATTTGAACTGCCTGTTCCATTTCACTTTTTACTGCTTCTGATGTTAATCTATAATTTAAAACTGTTCGCACTGCATTTAAGCATAATTCAATTTCTTCTCTTATCCAGCCACTCATCAAATCAAAAATAAATATCCATCTTTGTTCTTTTCCTCTTACTGTAATAGCTGCAGGTATTCTATACTCACCATTTCTGCCAACAGTATTATCAATAGACACTTCAGGATTATCGAATATATATGTTTTTGATTTCAGTAATAACTGTACTGCCTTTGAATCTGCTGGTATTTTTTCCATTGGATGATTTTCTTTCGAGAAGATTAATACATATTCATTATCTCTTTCTTCATAAATTCTTCCATTACCAATATGTAAATCGTAACCAAAAGTTTTTTCGAGCTCGGTTACTATTGTAGATAGAAAATCCTTTCCAGATTTTTCCTGTCCTATTTTTGAAAGAAGAGAGTCAAGCTTTCTGTGAAATGTTTTTGGGTCAAGCATTTCTTTATCTTTTTTATTTCGTAAAACAAATTTACAAAAGATAATAATCTTATTTTAATCATAACTATTTAAAAAGTAATATTAAATCAGCTGGTTATTTTTCTGTTAAATTTCTTGCTTTAATTGATTCATTATCATATAAATTTTAGTTTTGCAGGAATTTTTAACTAATTTATGTGAGAAAAAATGGAAACACACAGTATCTCTATTCCTTTGCTTAGTTTACTTCCTTTCGTATTGATGCTATTATCTATTGCAATTTTTCCACTGGTATGGAATCATTTTTGGGAAAAAAATTCAAACAAACTCATTATTGCAATTATCTTGAGTATCCCTGCCACAATTTTCCTTCTGTCCTCTAATTTAGGTGAACATCTTTATGAAACCCTGGTGTTTGATTACATCCCTTTTATTATTCTGCTTGGTTCTCTTTTTACTATAACCGGTGGAATTTATCTATCAGGAGACATTGAGGCAAAACCTTCTATTAACACTTTATTTTTAGGGATTGGAGCTGTTCTAGCTTCATTTATGGGAACTACTGGTGCTGCTATGCTCCTAATTCGTCCGGTTATTCAAACAAATAAAGAAAGACAATTTAAGGTTCATACAATTCTATTCTTTATAGGAATTGTAGCTAATTGCGGTGGCTTATTAACCCCTCTTGGCGATCCGCCATTATTTATGATGTATCTGCGTGGTGCTCACTTTACATGGTTCCTAAAGCTGTTTCCGGAATGGTTCTTCACTAACGCAGTATTATTAATAATTTATTTCCTGGTTGACAATTATTACTACAAAAAGGAACCAAAAGCTTCAATTCAAAAAGATAAAACTAACATTCGTCCGATAAAGTTAGAAGGAAAAATAAATTTCCTCTGGCTTGCTGGGGTTGTTTTATCTGTAGCATTTTTAAATGAACAATATCTGCACTTTATTGAAGAGAATGAATACTACAAGTTTATTAGAGAAGGTGCAATACTTTCTATGGCTATTCTTTCTCTCTTATTTACTCCTAAACTCACAAGAGAATCTAACAATTTTACTTGGGAGCCAATTAAAGAAGTTGCTTACCTGTTCTTAGGAATTTTTATAACTATGGTTCCTTGTTTGTTATATCTTGAAGTAAATGCTCACACGCTTGGTGTTACATTACCACATCAATTTTACTATTACACTGGGTTACTAAGTAGTTTTCTTGACAATACTCCAACCGCTGTAACATTTCATTCATTAGCTTTAGGACTGGGAATAAATACGGGGACTCTTGTAGCAGGAATTCCAGAGGAATTGTTAAAAGCAATTTCTGTAGCTGCTGTATTGTTTGGAAGTATGACTTACATTGGAAACGGACCAAATTTTATGGTTAAAGCTGTTGCAGAAGAAAACAATATTAAAATGCCCAGTTTCTTTGCTTACATGTATAAATTTTCATTAATCGTGTTACTTCCTATTTTTATATTAATTCAATTGATTTTTATTGGCTGGTAAGAAAATATTTTGGGGCTACAACTTTAAATCAATATCTTCTTTTTTGTAGCCCCTTCTATTTAAAGGTAGCAATAGAGCAATAATAAAAATTATTATGCCAATAAAGTAAAAAATTTCTCCAACTATAAAATCATAATTCAAAATTCCGAGTTCATTCAAAATATAGTTCCAGTCGTGATATACTTTTTTACCCCCTAATAATGGCAGCTTTTGTGTTCTCGCATCTGCTGCATAAACACTAATATTCAAAAAGTTTTCTCCAAGCCAAACCAAAAGTATCTGTGAAATAAAAATTTTTTCATTTTTCAAATAATAAATAACAAACATAACAGGAATTAAAATTTGTGTAAGTGTCCCTCCTATTGCGTGTAAAAATTTTCCAAAGATTTTGAATATACCATGCCCTCCTTCATGAATTAGTAAATTGATATAATCAATAAAAATAAATTTCCCCTTGTTGATAATTAAAAAAATAATAATTGGAATTAGCAACACTGTGCAAATCCATTTTTCAAGCTCTTTCTTCAATTCAGCCTTCAAACATTTTTCTTAGATGATTTACATCTTTTGTAATACCAAGACAAACAATTAATTTGATTCTTGCTTTCTGTCCATTTAAATATTCTGCAAAAATTACTCCTATTTGTTTTAACCATTTGCCCGCACCTGGATATCCATAGATATCAAGTGTTTCTCCTGCTGGACATCTTGATACAAGAACTACAGGTATATTTTTTTCAATTGCATATTTTATTCCATCAAATGCTTTTGGAGGAACATTTCCTACTCCCATTGCTTCTACTACTATTCCATCAACTCCACTGTCTGCTGAGAAACGGAAAAATTTTTCATCCATTCCTGCATATACTTTAATTAAATCAACATTAGAATTAATTTTTTCTGTTTCGAATTTCTCAAGTTTTCTCGGCAACCGATTAAATATTACTTTTCCCCTTTCAACAAAACCAAGCGCGCCAAAATCGAGACTTCTAAATGTTTCAATATCTTCTGTATGTGTTTTTGTAACTTCACTTGCTGCATTAATTTCACCATTCAAACAAACAAGAACTCCAAGACCTCTACTATTAGAATTATTAATAATGTGTATTGCATCAATCATATTTCGTGGTCCATCCCAGTCTGGTTCGGAACTTGTTTTCATTGCTCCTATTACTACTATCGGTTTATCTGTTTTAATTACCAAATCCAGAAAATATGCTGTCTCTTCTAATGTGTCTGTTCCATGTGTGATAATAATTCCATCAATGTTTTCATCACTAATAAATTTTTTTATTTCTTTTGATAATTCTAACATTAATTGTGGTGTCATATGCGGTCCAGGATAATTCCCGAACTCATATATAGAAATATTTGCTAATTCTTTTGCTTCTGGAATTAATTTAATTAATTCTTCTCCATGAAAATGGGGAATTGCCGCTTTTGTTTCCTCGTCTATTCTCATTGAAAAGGTTCCGCCTGTAAAAACAATCAAAATATTTTTCATTGTTCTTCCTTTTATTTAACTCAAAACTAATCAAATTTATTTTCTTTCTTTATTAGAAAAATTTTTAAATTATTCTTAAAAATTAATTTGCTCTTATGATTTCCAACCCATATTTTCACGTGGGTTTAAACCCTTCCAAAACTTGTTGATAATTTGTTGATAATTTTATTTTGTGAAACGTTTCACAAAAAATAATTTTGGTTTTTTCTTTTTTTATATACAGGTGTTAATGTTTATTTTTTTGCTCATTTGCTTGTATCTTGTTTTATTATAATAAGTTATGGTTATTTTTTAATGTTAATAATTTGTTGATACTTTAAGTAGTTATGCTTTTTTTTATATAAAAAAATTTGATTTTTAGTTCATTTTCAAAACAAAAATTGTGGATAACTATGGAGTTAATTCAAAAATCCGAGATAACAAAAGATGCAAAAGATATTTGGAAAGAATGCTTAAATATAATTAGAAATAACGTTTCTTATATGACTTATCACACTTGGTTTTTACCAATTAAACCTTTTGAATTCAACAATAATACACTAAAAATTTTTGTGCCTAATCACTTTTTTATAGAATGGATAGAAGAGCATTACAATACTTTAATTAATAATGTAATTAATCAAGTTTTAGGTAGTGATGGAAAATTAGTTTACATAGTATTAGAAGAAAAAGAAGAACCGACAGAAAATGAACTTATAATTACAAAAAAAGAAGAACCGTCTTTATCCAATGTTCCACAACAAAAACAATATGAAACATTTTTAAATCCAAGATATACTTTTGAAAATTTTATTAAAGGGGAAGGAAATCAACTTGCAAGGGCTGCTGCCTATGCAATAGCAGAAAATCCTGGTCAAACTTCTTTTAATCCCCTTTTTATTTACGGAGGCGTTGGTCTTGGTAAAACTCATCTGATGCATGCTATAGGAAATAAAATCCTTGAGAGAACTCCCGAAAAAAGAGTAATCTACATTTCTTCAGATGCTTTTACTGTTGAATTTGTAGAATCCATTCAAAGTGATAAAGTTAATGAGTTTTCAAGTTTTTACAAAAGCATGGATGTATTAATTATTGACGACATACAATTACTCGTTGGCAAGGAAAAGACTCTCGATTTATTTTTCCAGATTTTTAATACTTTACATCATAACGGAAAACAAATAGTTCTATCAAGCGACAAGCCGCCAAAAGAATTAAAGGGATTAAACGAAAGATTAATTTCTCGTTTTTCCTGGGGTTTAACCGCTGACATTCAACCACCTGATTTTGAAACTCGTGTTGCTATCTTAAAAAATAAAAGTGAAAATTATGGAATTAATCTTCCAAATGAATTTCTTGAATATATTGCTTATAACATCACCTCAAATATTCGTGAATTAGAAGGTTGTTTAATTAAATTACTTGCTACTTCTTCTCTTAATTCTAAAGAAATAGATTTTGAATTAGTTAAAAAAACTGTAAAAGAAGTTTCTACTAATAAGCAGGTTAACATTTCTATTGACATTATAACAAAAGTTGTTTGTGATTTTTATAATGTTGATGAAAACAAAGTAAGAGAAAAGAATAGAAGAAAAGAAGTAGTACTCGCAAGACAAATTGCTATGTATCTTTCCAAAACTTTAACTAAATCTTCTCTAAAAACTATTGGCTTGCATTTTGGAGGAAGAGACCACTCCACTGTTATTCATGCCTGCTCTTCTATTGAAGAATTAATAAAGACAGATATGAAATTAAAAGAAACTATTGATTTCCTAAAAAACAAAATCGAAATGTCTTCTTCTTAATTGTTTATATCTTGTGATTACTTTGTTAAAATATTGTTGAATAATTATCAATTTATTTTCTGCATTTTTTTAACATTAACTTTTAACAAAAAAGTAACAACAATTAATTTTATTTTTTCTTTCTTTTAATCTAAAAACTAATAAATGAGTAATTATCAACTTATCAACATTCTTATTATTTACCCTATAGAATTAATTAATTAGCAAGTATTTATAATAACTGTGTGGATATTAATAATTTATATAGTCAATACAAAAATTTATAAATTGAAAGTATAGGCATTTTTTGATATTTTGCACTGTCAATTGGAGATAAAAATG
>JARYLX010000299.1 GCA_029907415.1 Melioribacter sp. | reverse complement strand
TCAAAGGGTGGAATTGATGCATATTTCAATTCAAAATCTTCAAGAAAACAGTTTGGACTTCGTTGTGCATTGATTAGTAATGATTGAAAAATTAATAGCAGATAAATTTTTTTTACTATATTCATTTTAATTCACTCCCCAAATATTTTTACTTTGCTTCGATTTCTATCGAAGCCGGCAGTAAATTTTCTGATTTTGCTGTTAATTTGATTTTTCCAGCTTTACCACTTGATTGAATTACAGCAAGACACATTCCATTAAATGCTTTTCTATAATTTGCTTTGAAAGGTTCATGACTTGTTTGAGAACCATTATCAACTCCAGCTATTTTCCCTTCACCGGTAATTTCGAAATTAATTAAGTTATCTGCATATGGAACTAATGTGCCATCTTTATCAAGAATTTTTACTGTAACAAATGATAAATCTTTTCCATCTGCATTTATGATGTTGCGGTCAGCTTCAAGATAAATTTTATAAGGTTTATCTGCGGTTTTAATTTGACGCGTTAAAATTTCTTTTCCATCTTTTCGACCAACAGCTTTTAAAATTCCAGGAATAAATTTCAATCTCCACATTAAATGAATGTCGTCACCAGATTTTCTTTTTATGCCCATTGAATTTCCATTTAAGAATAATTCAACTTCATCACAATTTGTATAAGCCCATACATCAATTATTTGACCTTCTTTCCAATTCCAGTGAGGAAATACATGAAGAATTGGTTTATCAGTCCATTCACTTTGATACATGTAATATACATCTTTTGGAAATCCTGCTAAGTCAACTATACCAAAATAAGAACTGCGGGATGGCCAAGAATAAGGAGTAGGCTCGCCAAGATAATCGAAACCTGTCCATATAAACATACCGGATAGGAAATCATGTTTTTTAATGATTCTCCATGTTTCTTCGTGAGTCGAACCCCAGGGTGCACTGCAATTATCATATGCTGAACATGTATTATCTGGATTACCATCTTCAAGTGGTAAATCCCATCTTTTAGGCCATCTTCTTATGCTGTCTGATGGCATATCATAATGACCTCTTGTAGCAAGCGCAGATGTTGTTTCTGTAGCAATGAATTTTTTATTTGGATATGTTTTGGGAAAATCTTCGAAAAGATGATGATGATAATTAAACCCGATTAAATCCAGAACTTCAGCTTTAATTAGGGGATTTTCTGGTTCAGGTCCATTACAAGCTGCAGTTACAGGACGAGTTGAATCAAGGCTCTTAACAATTTTTGTTAATTCTTTTGTAAGAACAATTCCTATGCTGTCATCTCTAATCCATTGTTCCATTACTTCATTGCCGATACTCCAGATAATCACCGAAGGATGATTTCTATCACGAAGAATCATATCTTCTAAATCTCTTTTATACCATTTATCCCAATCCAATGCATAATCAAATTCAGTCTTTTTTGTTTTCCACATATCAAAAGCTTCGTCCATAACAATAAATCCCATTCTATCACATAAATTTAGCAATTCTGGTGCAGGCGGATTATGAGATGTTCTTATTGCATTTACTCCCATGTTTTTCAAAATCTCGAGTTGACGTTCCAGAGCTCTTTCATTAATTGCAGCACCAAGACATCCTAAATCGTGATGATTGCATACACCTTTAATTTTTACTTGCTTACCATTCAAGAAAAATCCTTTTTCCGCATTAAACTCAAAAGTTCTAATCCCAAAAATTGTTTCATAATCATCACACTGTTTCCCTTCAGATTCTATGATTGAAATTGCCCTATATAAATTTGGTTTTTCAATTGACCATAACTTTGGATTTTTTATTTCTACCTCTTGATGAATTTCAATTAATGCATTAGCATTCAAATTACTTTGACTTTCAACTTCACCTACCTTTTTATTTTCGCTATCAAAGATTTCTGTTATAATTTTTATAGGAACTGCTTTATCAAATATGTTTCTTACTTTTATTTGAATAGAAACTTTCGCAAAATATTCATTTACAGTTGGAGTTGTAATGAAAGTGCCCCAGTGTTCAACATAAATTTTATTTGTTTTAGTAAGCCATACATTTCTATAAATTCCTGAACCTGAATACCATCTTGAATTTGGTTGTTGTGAATTATCGACTTTAACAGCAATTACATTTTTATCACCAAATTTAAGATAAGGAGTAAGCTCATAACGAAATGAAATATAGCCGTAAGGGCGTTTCCCCAAGTAATTTCCATTAATCCAGACTTCGCTGTTCCGATAGATGCCATCAAAGTCGATAAAAAATAATTTTTCTTTTTCGGATTCAGGGACAAAAAAAGATTTTCGATACCAGCCAATTCCGCCGGGCAATGCACCTCCGCCTGGAGTTGCCGGATGGTCTTTACTGAATTCACCTTCAATACTCCAATCGTGCGGTAAATCGAGCTTGCGCCACTCATCATCATTTAAGGCAGGATCATTCCCATTAGCAATATCACCTAAATGAAATTTCCAATCATTACAAAAATTTTCTACACTTCTTACTTTTAACGATTGGGCATTCATTGTAAAAGCTAATCCCAAATAAATAAGAACGAAAATTCTGGACAATTGAAATAAAAATTTGTTTTTCATGCTCTCCTCTTAATAAAATTATTTTCAATTAATGATTAGAAAATTTAATTAACTAACAAACAGCAAAACATAGATTATGATAAATACATCATTAGATTATAAGAGAATTATTCACTAATAACAATTTTTTCTAATTCATTCTGATTATTTTCCTCTTCCCATCATAAAGAATTTTTACATCTGGCTCTTTTTCAAAATTAATTCCATATGATTTTTCTTTGCTAATCCAGATAATTTCAAAAGTTCTTGTTTTCAACATTCCGGGAAATTTTCCTTTTCTTTTTTCGATTGTAAGAATTTTTTCTTTTTCGTTGTAATTAAAATCAATTGTAGAATAAAGACCCTTTTCATAATTATAATTAACATTTTCATCTTCATAAAGAGTAAAAGAAGCATTACGACCTGTGTAGACATACAATCTAATTGGGTCAGCAGGTTTTTCATCTGTATATTGAATTTCCGGTCCAAATGGAATTATAGAACCTTCCTTTACAAAAATTGGAATATCAATGTAAGGCGCATCAGCAATAATAGTTTGACCGCCTTCATAATATTTGCCGGATTTCAAATCATACCATCCGCAACCTTTTGGTAAATAAACATTTCTTGACCTTGCTTTATATTCGGTGACTGGATTGATAAGCAATGAAGGACCGAACATAAATTGGTCGCCAATATTCAGAACATTTTTATCGTAACCAAAATCCATAACCAATGCTCTCATAATTGTATAATCTTGATGAGTTACCATCCCAGTAAGAGAATAAATGTATGGCATTAATCGATAACGAAGTTTGTCATAATTTAACATTGATTGATAAGCAGGATGATTTTCGGGAGCGATATTAAACATTTCACGATAAGGATATTGACCATGCACTCTAAA
>JARYLX010000298.1 GCA_029907415.1 Melioribacter sp. | reverse complement strand
ACATTAATAACATTATACTGGGTTGGAAGCTGGACAAAAGAAGCAGACCCATTTTTAATGATTTCCGGAATTCTTCTTATGTTTATTAATCCAGCAATATTTTTGATTCCATCTACACTTTATTTTTTATCTAAAAAATCTTTCAATGATAAAATTGCTTTGTATTTATTTCCATTTTTGTGGGTAGCTTTTGAATATGCATACAGCATTACTGATTTAAGATTTCCCTGGCTTATGCTTTCTAATTCATTGCCATATTTTAATTGGTTCATTCAAATTGCTGATATAATTGGAGCATATGGAATATCGCTTCTGATTTTATTCATCAATGTTTTCCTTTATCTCTTTATAAAAAGTTATTTAATGAAAAAACGGAATAACTTAGTTTATGTTACGGTTGCTGTTTTACTTTTTATTGTTCCGGTAATTTATGGAATGTATAGAACATCAACTTTTGAGAATTCTGGGAAAAAAATTAAAGTTGGTTTAGTTCAGCCGAATTTAAATCCATGGGATAAATGGGAAGCAGGGAATCTAAATGAACAATTAAATCTCTATTTGAATCTTTCACAAAAAGCAGTTGAGCAAGGAGCAAAATTAATTGTATGGCCTGAATCTGCTTTGCCGGTATATTTGTTATCAGGAAATTATTTTTATGAAGTAGAAAAAATTCATCGGTTTGTAGATTCGAATAATGTATACTTGATGACTGGCATGCCAGATGCCACATTTTATTTTAATTTAGATGAAGCCCCACCGGATGCAAAGAAAATAAAAAGTGGTGATGCTGCTTACACTTCATATAATTCAATTTTGCTTTTTACTCCTTATTCAAGTTCAGTTCAGAAATATGGAAAAATTAAACTTGTTCCTTTTGGTGAAAAAGTGCCGTTTGTAGAACAACTTCCATTTTTAGGAGACTTAATTAAATGGCAGGTTGGAATTTCAAGCTGGAATGTAGGCAAAGAGAAAACAATTTTTAATCTCATGAATTTCAAAGCAGCTGCAGTAGTTTGTATTGAATCAATCTATCCAGATTTTGTTGCAGAGTTTATTCAAAAAGATGCTGAACTGCTTGTTGTTGTTACAAATGATAGCTGGTATGGATATTCGAGTGGCCCCTTTCAGCATAAAGAAATTGCTGCTTTAAGAGCAATTGAAAATAGAAGAACTGTAATTCGTGCGGCAAATGGTGGTATTAGTTGCATAATAGATCCGCTCGGAAGAACAATTTCACAGACAAAACTTTTTACAAAAAATGTTCTAATTGGATATGCAGAATTAAGAAGTGACAAAACATTTTTTACTGAATATCCATTAATTATCCCTTTAATATCTTCATTGCTATCAATAATTGTTATTTTATTTTTTGTTATTAATAAATTTTTATTAGGAAAGAGAAATGAAAAAGTATATTGATTTAAGAAGTGACACTGTTACAAAACCATCTGAAGGAATGCGTCGAGCAATGTATGAAGCAGAAGTTGGTGATGATGTTTACAAAGAAGACCCAACAGCAAATGAACTGGAAAGATATGCTGCTGAACTGCTAAGAAAAGAAGCAGCTCTTTTTGTACCAAGTGGAGTTATGGGAAATCAAATTTGTTTAAATGTATTAACACAACCTGGTGATGAAGTTATTTGTGAAAAAGATGCTCATATTTTTCAATATGAATCTGGCTCACCTGCTGCTCTAAGTGGAATACAATTAAGTTTGATTGACGGAAATAAAAAAGGAATATTCATACCAGAACAAATTGTACCATTGATTAGGCCAGCAAGTGCATATTATATGGCAAGAACAAAAGTGATAGAAATTGAAAATACACACAATCGTGCTGGGGGCACAATTAATCCTATAGATAATATTAAAGCAATTTCCGAATTGGCAAAGAAACATAATTTATTTATGCATCTTGATGGTGCAAGAATTTGGAATGCTTCTGTGGAAACAGGTATATCACCGGCACAATATGCATCTTATTTTGATTCTATTTCTTGTTGTCTTTCAAAAGGTTTGGGAGCTCCAATTGGTTCTATAATTGCAGGTACAAAAGAATTTATTAAAGAAGCTTACAGAGTTCGAAAAGCTTGGGGCGGCGGTATGCGACAGGTTGGAATTATTGCTGCAGCTGGCTTGTATGCTCTTAAAAATAATATTGAAAGATTAAAAGAAGACCACGAAAAAGCTAAACTTTTGGCTTATAATCTTTCGCAAATAAAAAATATTGATATAGACTTAGAACTTGTTGAAACGAACATTGTAATGTTTTCATTGAAAAATATTTCTGTAGAAGAATTCCTTTCAAAGTGCAAAGAAAATGGTTTATTACTTGGTACTGGAAAAGTTGGTGTAATTAGAGCTGTAACTCATATGGATGTTTCAAAAGATGATATAATTGTTGCATCACAGATTATAGAAAAAATAGTAGAGTAAAAAAAGCATCCTGCTTTTTTAACTGACAGTGTAGTAAAAGCATCTTGCTTTTAAAAGAACTAGTAATAGAAACTTCTTAAAATTCAATGAGTTGTGGTTGTCTAAAAAGTAAGATTTTTAAAAAATAGAATACGGATAACAATGATTTTAATCGATTTGCACAGACTATTTAATTGTAAATTACTTTTTAGACAGCCACCATTAATTATTTATATTCCTGCTTTTTTACATCGGAATGCATATGGGAGCGAGAATGACAGTTAATAGGAAATCTATTTTTTCAAAATAATAAGAAGTATTTCGAAATTTATAACAATTTTTACTGCAAATCATAATAGTCGTTTTTAATAGTAAATAAATATAATTACCAGAAATGTTATTGTAACAAAAACAACTTTTGAAATAGTTGCAGGATACTTCATTTTCAAATAACCCCAGCCTTTTGCAATTAAGACCATTAAAATTGCTAAAAGAATAGTCAATACAGCACGCTCAAATATGTTCAAAGTTTGTCCAAAAATATCTACTAGACTTTTGCCGTCCCATAATTTTTATATATCACTTTTTAGTGAAGCCAATAAACAAGGAGCGATTCTCTGCTTATGTCTAAAATAAAAGATTCATATTGATTGAATTGATTTATGTATGTCCAACCTAATGCGAGCAATATTAACAAGATTCCCAATCTTTGTAGAAAAAAGAAATAATTTGGTTTTATATTTACAAGAGAATCAGTGAAAAGAAAATTTAATAATATAATTCCAGCTAAAAAGAAAATAATGCCAATGCCTATAATTTGCTTAATAAAATGTATTTCACCAATTTTTTGTTTTGCATCAACATAATATTTCCCGAACAATGCACCAGTTAAAATAAATGCAAGCCATGGAAAAATTGGGAAAAGTGAACCATGCATTCTATTAAAATAATTTGCAATGCCGAGTGTAAAATGACTGCCATAAGCAAAGAAGTCGTGCAAAATAGAGCGAACCTTCTCAAAGGATTCGATGACCAGTGCATGCCCCCGCGGGTATGCCGCGAGGTTTCGCCGGGCGATGTTCAT
>JARYLX010000297.1 GCA_029907415.1 Melioribacter sp. | reverse complement strand
TTTCTTTTATGCTCTGGAAAAGTCGTCCCATGAAATTATTTTCATTATTCAAATTTTCGAGATTAGACAAAGCAACAAGAGTATGTTCATCAGCAGTGTAACAATGGTAAACTCCGGGTTGAAAGAAATTTATCATTTCTTTGAACTCTGGCAGAAAAGCTCCAAGCACTCCGAGTTCGTTCATTGCGTTCAAAGTTTTGCTTACATTTTTGGGGAGCTTTAAAATTTCTCTAAAGAAGACAGAAGATTGATGTTCCAGATTTTGAGTATCTTCATGGTCAACAACAGCTTCAATAATTTGTGACCTCAAATTATCATCAAAGCGTGCATCGTATAAACCTCTGTAATAAAATGCACGCAGTATTGTTGACATTGTGAGTTCAATATTTTTTGTTAAATAAATAAAATTACCTTTAAGCGTAAAATCATCATCTAATGGAATTGATAGATAATCCGAAATTGGCTTTGAAAGTTCTTCTTCAAACCTTTTTGTCATTGTAGTAGCAAATCTTTTGATAATGTTGGCAGACTCAAAATATTTTCTCATGTAGTTCTGCCAGTTACTTTCAGAATATCCATGGCGGTAAGCAATTTTTTCCTGGTCCGCAAATTCAAGTCTGTCATTTTTGTGTCCAGAAATTAAATGCAGATGATTACGTGTATTGAGTATAAATTTATAACTTTCCAGTATTCTTGCAGCTGCACGGGGGATAAGAATTTTATTTTCTTTCAGAATATTAATGAAGTTTTCTGTTTGAGTTATTTCATTTTGTGAATTAAGTATTATGCTGTTTTTTAATGAATAAATCCACTCAACTACCTGAAGGTCGCGTAAACCTCCCGCAGTAAATTTAACATTTGGTTCTAATACTTTTGCAGAGGCCCCATATTTTTGGTATCGAAGACGTGTATCTTCAAAGAACTCATTTATAAGAGTTTTTTTGTGGTTGTCTTTTAATATGCTTAATACTTTTTTATTCCATTCATTGTAAATTTTTTCGTTGCCACATAAAAATCTTGTTTCAAAAAATTGTGTAAAAGCATGCAAGTCTTCTTTAAGAAATTTTTTTATATCTGAAAACTCTCTAACTGTATGGGATACTTCAATTCCAGTATCCCATAAAATTGTAATACATTTTTTAACTATGTTATCATCATTATCAACTTTTTCAAAAATGAACATTATATCAATATCTGAATAAGGAGAAAGTTCGCGTCTTGCAAAACTTCCCACTGATGCAATAGCACAGTTAATTTTTATTTCTTTAAGTGCTTTCAAAATATACTCTTCAACAAGAACACTCCATTCTTTACAGAATTTAAAGGGGTCTTTGAGAATTTCAGTGTTGTTAAAAAGTAAGTTTCTGTCCTCTAAAAAATATTCTTTGAGTTTAAGTGCGTCACTCATATTAATTCTATAATCTGCAATTATAATTTAACAAATTTTGCCTGGAAGAAACGAAGATACTTTGGTTCGTAAACCATTTTAAGACCTTTAATTTTTTTTCTATCCTGATAAACCTGAGCAATTGATTCAACAGTAACATCAATGTGTGATTGTGTATAAACGCGGCGTGGAAATGTTAATCTTACAAGTTCAAGTTTGGGATAGCGGTTTAGTCCTGTTTTGGGGTCTCTTCCGGCAGAAACAATTCCGCGTTCCATTCCTCTTACACCGCTATCAATATAAATTTCTGCTGCTAATGCCTGAGCCGGGAAATAATCCTGTTTGATATGTGGTAAAAATTTTTTTGCATCAAGAAATATAGCATGGCCACCAAAAGGATAAACAAGAGGAATGCCATATTTTTCAAGTTGATTGCCGCAATATTCAATTTGTCCAATTCTTGAACTGATGTTTTCAAATTTTACCATTTCTTCTATTCCTCTTGCCATTGCTTCCATATCTCTTCCAGCTAATCCGCCATATGTGTGGAGACCTTCATAAACCACAACGAGATTACGGGCTTCTTCATAAACTTTTTTATTTCGTGTTGCAAGAAAACCTCCTATGTTCACCATCAAATCTTTTTTTGCACTTACCCATAATCCATCAAAATATGAACACATTTCTTTTAAAATTTGTGCAATGGTTTTGTTTTCGTATCCTTTTTCTCTCATTTTTATGAAATAGGCATTTTCAGTTGCACGAGTAGCATCGAACCAGAGTTTAATTCCATATTTTTGGGAAAGAGCATGAACTTCTTTTAAATTTTCCATTGAAATTGGTTGACCGCCTGCCATATTTACAGGGCCTGCAATACTTACATAAGGAATTTTTTTAGCGCCAACTTTTTTAATTAGGTCTTCAAGTTTGTTTAAATCAACATTGCCCTTGAATGGATGTCTGTTTTGCGGGTCATGGGCTTCGTCAATGATAACATCTACAAAAGTTCCGCCTGCTAATTCTTGATGTAATCTTGTTGTTGTGAAATACATATTCCCTGGAATATAATCACCGGGTTTAATTAGAATTTTTGAAATGATATGTTCAGCTGCTCGCCCTTGATGAGTTGGCACGAAATAAGGCATACCATAATATTTCTTTACATTATCCCATAAGTAATAAAAATTTCTGCTGCCTGCATAAGCTTCGTCTCCCATCATTAAACCAGCCCATTGATAATCACTCATTGCATTTGTTCCGCTGTCTGTAAGTAAATCAATATATACATCTTCAGACCTTAAAAGGAAAGTATTGTAACCAGCTTCTTTGATGCATTTTTCACGATATTCTCTGGTTGTAATTTTAACGGGCTCGACCATTTTTATTTTAAAAGGTTCTGCCCAGCTTTTCTTGATAATTTTTTTAGCCATTGTGTGACCTCATATTTTTTAGTTTGGTAGCTTTTGGCTATTATTTCTTTTTATATTCAACAATAACATCAGAATGAATTCCACCGCGTGTGTTGAACTTAGCAGTAATTTTCATGTAACGAGGCTGCAAAACTTCTACAAGGTCGTTCAAAATTTTATTGGTAACAGCTTCAAAATAAATTCCATCATTGCGATAAGACTGAAGATAGAACTTGTAGGATTTTAGTTCAACACAAAGTTTATCTGGAATATATTCAAGAATTATTGTAGCAAAATCGGGCTGTCCGGTTTTAGGACAGAGGGAAGTAAATTCCGGCGCAGTGTGAATTATGATGTAATCCCTTTCAGGATTAGGATTTGGAAATGTCTCGAGTATTTTTTGTTTCTCGTTCATAGTCTTAAATTTTTTGTTAAACATATTTAGGTTTTACTTTGTATGGTATTGGGTCTTCAACTTCAGCTAATTGAAAGCCACGCAGTCGAAATGCGCAGCTATCGCATACTCCGCAAGCTTCATCTTCATTTTGATAACATGACCATGTTAAATGCAGCGGTGCACCTAATTCAATTCCTTTCTTAACAATTTCTGCTTTTGAAAAATGAATAATTGGAGTGACGATTTTTATTTTTGTTTCGGGTTTAGTTCCAAGGTCAACCATTTTTTCAAATGCTTCGAAAAATTCAGGCCGACAATCGGGATATCCGCTTGCATC
>JARYLX010000296.1 GCA_029907415.1 Melioribacter sp. | reverse complement strand
TTAAGTACTCTATTGCTAACATGTAAATTCAGAGCTCGTGCAAGGACCAATCTTTCCAGGTCTTTACCTTTTCGAATTAAATCATTGAGAGAATCTTTATGGGTAATTCGTATAACATCTTGTTCAATAATAGGGCCTTCGTCGAGTTCTTCTGTTACATAATGACTTGTAGCTCCAATTAATTTAACTCCTCTTTCGTATGCTTTTTTGTATGGATTAGCTCCAACAAAAGCCGGTAAAAAAGAATGGTGTATATTTATAATGTTATTTGGATACTTTTCTATAAAAATTGGAGACAATATTTGCATGTATCTTGCAAGAACAATAGTGTCAATTTTATTTTCTTCAAGTAATTCTATTTCTTTTAATTCCTGTTCTGCTTTGTTCTCTTTTGTAATCGGAAAATAATAAAACGGAATACCATAACTCTTTGCTATATCTTCAAGCACTGTGTGGTTAGAAATAATTAAAATTATTTCCGCATCAAGTTCTTTATTCTTGTAACGCCATAAAATTTCTTGCAGACAATGGTCATACTTAGAAACGAAGATAGCAACTCTATGTTTGTTATAGCTGTATTTTATTTCCCATTTTGCATTTATTTCATCAGCAAGAATATGAAATTCTTTTTCAAATTGTTCACTTGAAATATTTAGTTCACTTAAATCCCATTCTACTCTAATAAAAAACATTTTTTCCTCAGGGTCAACATGTTCATCGAGGTCAACAATATTTCCACCTCTTTGAAAAATAAATTGTGATATACGAGCCACAAGCCCTTTCTGGTCACTGCATGATAAGATTAATGTTGCTGTATTCTTTTCCAATTTGTTCTCCATTTTATAAGTATATTAACTTTTATAAACATCACTTAATTTTTTCTTTAAATATTCAAAATATTCTTTTGTAAAAGTAACCTGCTTGTAAATATCAATTATATCTTCTTTATTAATTTTATTGAAATCTTCTTCTCTTACTGTAATTAAAATGCCTCCAAGGTCAACTGCTGCTGGGCTTATTAATAATTTTTTGCTTCCTTCAAGAAAATATTGTTTGGGTCTGTGATTTAATCTTGGAAAGATAAATAATCTCCACTTTTCATCTTGATAAGAAGAAATTAAATTAATCATGGGTTCTTCTTTTGGTACGGAAATTTTTTTAATTGCATTAAAAAACACTTTAAATGCATAAAGCAGTTCACCTTTATTCTTAGATTCGAACGAAATAAATTTTCTTAAGTAATTTTCGAAGAAAAATATTTTTATCTTTTCATTTTCAAGGCAGATAGAATTTCTTTTAATTAATTCGTTATCTTTTTCCAACGGGATTATGTTTTTTTCGATAGCTTGAAAATGCATATGGTCAGGAGCTGATGCACCACACTTTGGTCCATTATAAATAATAGTAAAATCATGACTCAAATCTTCTGTTAAATCAAGCAAATCATGAAAGTGGCTTATAATTGTTTGAGGTGTATGCTTTTTCTTTGTAATTGTTAAATGTTTGTTGAAAATTGGATAAGGATTAAGCAGAATGACAAAGTGTTTGTTGTAAACAATACCATTTTGTTCTTCTGGCAAATTCTCTATACACAAAAAACATTTTCTCTTTAGAATTGCCTCTGAACTGACATCAGCTGCTGTTGATTTTATTCTTACTGGATTATATTGGACTATGACTTTGAATTTTATTGATGTAATTGAATCATCAAATTCAAATTCTCTTACTTTTATATTTTTTAGATTATCATAATTATTTTTAAGCAATTCCCAGTTTAATTTTTGTTCTTCGAACAATTGTAAAATTCTTGTTGACCAGAATTCCTTTGATTGATTCTTTGGAATTTTTTCTTCAATTATCATTGCTTCTGTTTTGATTTATCCTAATAAGAATTTCTTTCGAACGTAATAAATCTTTATAAAAATTGTTTTCGTTAATTTTTTGAACACCTAAAGAAGAATCAGTATTCCCTTCCCATCTTCTGCAAATATAAATTGGTTCATAAATTCTTGAGATTTTATAATCACGAGATATTGTGATACCAAGATAATAATCTTCGCCGTAGCTTACATTTGGAATTTCAATATTTCTTAAAACAGGTGTAAAAAAAGCTCTTGGTGCACCAAGTCCGTTTATTCTTAATGCATTGTTGGGACCATTTTCATTTGTCCATTCTCTGTGGTCTATAATTCCTGGTGGAATTTCATTAAGGTTGAAGTCAGTTAACAAATATGAACCAATTACCATTGCAGATTTTTCTTCATAAAATTTGTTAACAATTTTCTGTAAAGTTGATTCATCTTTATATAAATCATCGCTGTCAAGTTGAACGGAAAATTTTCCACACCTGGGATGATGAACAGCTAAATTCCAACAACCTCCAATAAGCAAATCTTTTCTTTCCGGAATTATATGAATTAGATTTTCATAATTTGCTGAAAGTTCTTTCAGTATTTCTGTTGTTCCATCAGTTGAGAAATTATCCACAACAATTATATTGAATTTAAAATTGGTTTTTTGATTTAGTGCAGATTCAACAGCCGTTGAAATAGTTTTAGCTCTGTTTTTTACTGGAATAATTACTGAAGCTTCATAATCGAATTTTTCTAAATTCAGTGCAATCTCTTTGAAAGGTGGTTTTATGAATGCTCCAATTGATTTAAGATGTTCCGTAGCTGCATTTTCCATCTCAATTTGAACAGAACGATTTTTGGGGTCAACATAAGTAAATTGTTTTTCATAATTCAATTGAGCAGAATATTTTTCAATTGAGTATAAAAATTCTTTTATGTGATGAATATTTTTAACAGAGTAATCTTGAGAATTAATTTTTTCTTCTTCTGTAATTTTTAATCGTAAGTCATAAAAACCTGCATAGTTATAGTATTCTTTTGCCAATTGAACAGCTCTTTTGAAAGATGGAGTATTTATCATTAAAATGTATCCAAAATCAAAATCATCACGAATGCTACCAATTTGATAATCAATTAATGGATGCTCTAATTTTTTATTGTTTATAATTTCATAATAATCTGAATAAATAATTTTAGAATTTTTTTTAATTGCTGCAGCAAGAAATTTTTCAACTGTGAGTCTTTCAAAAAAAATATTTTGCTCATTAAATAAAAAAAGAATGTATTCAGATTTTATCTTATCACTTAATAATTTTAAAGTTGAGGTTTGGTATACATTGTTCTCATTTATTATTTGAACATTCGGGAAAGAATTATTAGACACATCTTTGCCAAGTAAAAAAATCTCGTCGATTAAATCTGAATTTTGCAATTCAGTTATAAGATTTTTTGTAGTTTCGTTAGTTGATGAAATTACAGCAGTGATTTTATTCATTGAGTTCTCATCAAAATTGAATCAAAAATTATAAAAAACGAATGCTAATCAAAAAAAGCAAAACGGATAGAAGGAGGAAAATATCAAAAAGGTGTAATTTATGTGGAAAAATCTCTTGACAATCTCAAATAAGAGCGTATAATAAAACCCGCTCAACGACACTTAGATCTCGCCTGGAAACGGGAAGATCG
>JARYLX010000295.1 GCA_029907415.1 Melioribacter sp. | reverse complement strand
TCTTTCATTTTTTCTGAGAATATCCCTCTTAATATTTTCATCTACATCCGTAATTATTAACAAAAATAAATTGTGAGTCTTTGATACATCTAAGAATGCTTTTATTAAAACATCAATCCCTTTTTCCTTTGAATATCTTCCCGCGAATAAAATTACTTTGCTATTATTATCTATTTTGAAATCATTTCTACTAATTTGTATTTCGTGAGTTATTGATTTATCAACTGGATTATAAAATTGGATTATCTTCTGTTCAGGGATTCCGTAAATACTAATTAAATTATTTTTTACAGCATTGCTTACAGCAATAATTTTATCTGACTTAAAACTGATACTCTTATAACCCTTTACAATGCTGTGTGCTGTTGTAATAATTTTTATTTGTTTTCCTGTTTTTCTTAAAATTCTTTTTTTAACTAAATATGAAAGTAATTCAGTATAACGATGATGTGAATGAATAATATCTATCTTATGAGCCAAACAATATTTTTCCAGTTGCCATATATTAGAGATAATAAAAAACAAATTTCTAAATCCTCTCTTAAATGTAATGATATCAGGTTTTATATTAATTGAATTTAGCCTGCTTAATGCATCTCCTCCATTTGTTATGAAATGCAAATTTAGTTTTGGAATATTATTAATTGGCAATTCTTTGAGCCCTCTCAATACCAAAAAAACATACTTGCTAACACCGCATACATAATTAAAGTATGGTGAGATATGTAATAAATTAATTTCGTCCCTCATTTACTAAACTGCGATAATACTTTTCAAAAAAATTTTTGAAATTGTCCACATTATATTTTTTCATTACTGCTTGATAACCATTTTCTCCTAATCTTTTGCATAAAGTTTTGTCATTCATTAATAAAATTATTTTGTTAACAGCTTCTTGATAATCATCGTTATTAAAAATAAATCCACAATTATTTTCTTCAATAATTTCTTTAATTCCCCCTGAATCAGTTGAAATTACTGGAATCTTATTAAACATTGCTTCCCAGATTACAATTGGCAAACCTTCTGTTTTTGATGTAAGCAACAATAAATCAAATAACTTCATATAATGAACAGCATCACAAACAAAACCGTAAAATTTTATATTTCTTATTGATAAAGAAGATGCATAATTCTTTAGCATTAATCTCTCTTCTCCATCTCCAATTATTACTAAGAAAACATTTTGATTTCTTAATTCATATAAAATCTTTATCGCACACTTAACATTTTTTTCTCTGTTTAATCTTCCAACATAACCAATTACAAAATATTTTTCTTTTAATTGATTCAGCTCGTTAAGCAAGTGAGAATCAATACCTTCATTAAAATAAATTGGCAAGTATCCATTATAATAAAAATCAATCCTACAGAATAATTTTGTTTCGCTTATTAAAATGTTTTTATTTCTCTTGGAAGGAACTAATGCATTTACATTATTAACTCTGCAAATAATTTGATGAAGAAGTTTATAAATAAATTTATCCAATTTAGTGTTGTAATCATTTTCTATAAAACTTCCATGATAACTAAATATTATTTTTCTTCTCAGGAAGAAATTCATCAATCCTGCAATGATGTAAGGTTTTAATGAATGAGCATTAATAATATCAGCATTTTCTGACAATATTATTTTAGCTAAATAAAATAATATTTTAATCGAGTACTTTTTATTAAGAAGAGGAAGAGAATAGTACTTAATGTTTAACTCCCTAAAAATTTTTTCTACAAAAAAATCACCTTGAAAAATTACAAACTGTTCATACAATGAATTATCCAGATATTTGATTTGAGCACATAAATGCCTGAATACTCCATCTTCTTTTCCAGTAATACGATTTACAAAATGACAAATTTTTATTTTATACTTTTTGAACTCTTTCATATAAACTCATATAATTATTTATCACACTTTCCCATTTTAATTGATTGCATATTTCTCTTGCATTTTTAGAAATGCTCTCAAATAATTCTTTATCTGCATATAATTTTTCAATAATATGTTTCAATTCACTATAATCGTCATAGAGAAAAGCATTAACATTATTTTTTATTAATTCTGCAATTCCTACTTTTTTGCTGACTATTACTATTTTCCCTGCAGCCATGCATTCAATAGCAAATTGAGAAAAAGAATCAAACACATTCCCTTTGATTAAAATATTTTTGTCTTCAAGAAAATTGATTAAATCTTCTTGACTCATTAAATCCCTGTAAAAAACTGTTAGATTATTTTTTGATACAACATCTGTAACTGAATCTCCAATTACATAAAGTTCTAATTCTATATTCTTGATTTTGAGCAATGTGTTGTAAATATTCTGCAAATCTCTTTCAATATACTTTGAGGAATTATAAAAGATTAATTTCAATGGAGTTTTATTAACTAAAGGGGAGGATTTAATGCAAAATATCTCATCAATTCCATGATAAATTACTGTGCAATTTTTATTTGACAAGTTATAATACTCTGCAAATAAATTTTTCAGCAGTTCAGAAACAAACACAAGATAGTCAGCTTTTGATACTGCGAGTTTCTCAAGGAATCTCAATTTTAATTTTAGTATCCAGTTTAATTTTTGTTTTGAATTTTTTATTTCATAAAGAAGAGAGCCATGAAATGTTATTATAATTTTTACTTTCAAAAAATTTTTAAGCAAAAAAATAATTATCTGATAATTTTCGAGTGTGACAATGTGAATAACAGCAGTAGAGTTTTTCAGCAAAATAAAAATTAATTTAACTATACCAGTGCAAATCACATTGTTTTCATTTTCTGCTTTAGAATAACCAAAAAATCTATTAAATAAATTTGTATCAGGTTTGTTTTTAAAATAGAAATCACAAAACAAAACCTCACTGTTTCGTAATGACAGATAATGTAAGATTCTTTTTGCAATTTTTTCTGGACCTGTTAGAATTTCTGTCTTATTATATCGCCCCAGAAGAATAATTTTTTGCATTAAAGCTTTACCCTCATAAGTTTTAATGCAGGCTGATTAAATAATGATGTGCTTAAATCATATTTAATCAGCCTTAAATATTTACATTACATTTACATTGAAACAGGAGGTGGAGCAGGTTCGTCTGCTTTACCTGCATTCTTAACAGGAACTTGTATTAGATACCATGCAATAAAAGCAAAAACCAATAAGCTAATATAGAATGATGGATACTGAAAAATTGAGAACAACTGAATTTCAAAGAATGCGAATGCGGCAAAGACTAAACCAATCAAAGCTTCACCTGCAATTAAACCAGCAGCAACAAGTACTCCTGTATTTTCAACTCTTGATTTTTGTGCATCATTAAATTTTCTTTTACTACTAATTCTTTCTACGATTCCTTTAATAATTCCGCCGATAAAAATTGCAAAAGTTGTTTCAAGTGGCAAATACATTCCAACAGAAACAAGCATAGGACTACGAACCTGCATCAATATAAATCCAAATCCCATAACCATACCAACAATAATTAAAGGCCATGCCATTTCACCTTTGACAATACCTTGAGACAACAAAGCCATTAAACCTGCTTGAGGAGCA
>JARYLX010000294.1 GCA_029907415.1 Melioribacter sp. | reverse complement strand
AATTACTGGATTATTAACTGGAATAGAAGATGGCAGTGAAACTAATGTTAATTTCTCAAATTCAACAAATAAGCTTGATTTCAAAATTAATTTGAATTCTTTAACAAACTTAAATGCCACTACAAATCCAATAAGCAGAGTTGATAAAGGCGAAGTTCCAGAGCCAGTATTAGGTGCAGTAACAATTTTTGATTCTCTTGGGAATTCACATACTTTATCTATAACATTTGAACATATTGATAATAACAGATGGAGCTGGAAAGTTAGTGTGCCAACAACAAGCGGAACATTAAGCCCAAATGCATTTGGTGAAATTTATTTTGATGCAAGTGGACAAATTCAAAGTATATGGCAGGCTGGTAATCAGGTTACAACTACACCGCCAACTCCACAAATTACATTTACACCAGCTACAGGTGCAGAAGTTCAAATTGTTGATTTAGACTTTGGTAAAGGGACAGCAGGAGTTACTCAAACAAACTTGAGTTCACAAATTGCAGCACTTTCACAAAATGGGTCTGCTTCTGCAGCTTTATCCAATCTTAACATTGACCAGTATGGAAATATTATTGGAATATTCTCAAATGGTAATTCACTTAAGTTAGCTCAAATTATGGTTGCAACATTTAGAAACTTGAATGCTTTGGTAAGTGTTGGTGATAATATGTACAATGTAGCTGCAAACAGCGGTGACCCGAGAATTGATACTCCAGGCGAAAATTCTGTTACTACGATTCAATCCGGTGCTCTCGAGCAATCGAATGTTGATTTGTCTGAAGAATTTACCAAGATGATTATATCGCAGCGTGGTTTTCAGGCTAATGCAAGAGTAATTACAACAGCAGATACAATGCTTCAAGAAATTACTAACTTAATTAGATAATTGATTTTAAGGGGTTGTCTAAAAAGTAAGATTTTTAAATAGAACACTGATAACACGGGTTTTAACAGATTTTCACAGATATTATTAAAAATTACTTTTTAGACACCCCTTCCTCAGAATGACAGGAAAGAAAGAACACTGTCATACTGACTCGCCGAAGGCAAGGAAGAATCTCTTAAAAAAGGATTAGATTCTTCGTCGTCCACCTAGCGGTGGGACTCCTCAGAATGACAGGAAAGAAATAACACTGTCATTATGAATGGAGCGAAGCGGATGAAGAATCTCTTAAAAAAGGATTAGATTCTTCGTCGTCCACCTAACGGTGGGACTCCTCAGAATGACGGGAAAGAAATAACACTGTCATTCTGACTCGCCGAAGGCGAGGAAGAATCTCTTAAAAAAGATTAGATTCTTCGTCGTCCACCTAACGGTGGGACTCCTCAGAATGACAGGAAAAAAATAATGGCGGATTCCTCAGAATGACATAATAAGTTTCACGCAGATATCGCGGATTATTGCGGATTATCGCAGATGTTCGCAGAAAATAATCAGTACAAATCTCTGTGAAATCTGCGAGAAAAAAATATTGTAAACTTATCCAACTGCTTAATATTAGCCAATAAAATCTTGCCTGCCTGCTATAACATTACAATTTTTGATGATTTTTAGTGGCATTAGAATTGAAAAATCATTGTCACTATGGAAGAGATGAACAATCAAAATATCGTAGAAAAGGCAGAAGAGAGAATCAAAGAATCCAGAGGATTCAATTCAAAAATATTATTAATTGGATTGCCTTTATTTATAATTCAATTAATTGCTGTTTATTTTATAACAGCAAATATATTATTGCCCAAAATTCAATCACACACCTCTTCTGTCGCAACAGACTCCGTAGAGACAGGCGAAGCCAATGGAACTGATTCTGTTCAGCATGCAGAATTAGGAAAATATGTTTATGTAGTAGAAGACTTAATAATTAACCCAGCCGGCACAGATGGTAAAAGACTTCTTCTTTCTTCCATTGGCTTCGACCTTCTCACAGAACAACATCAAAAAGAACTGAAAGAAAAAGAAGTATTAGTTAAAGATGCCATAATTTCAGTTCTCAGCAGCAAAGACTTACAACACTTAAGTGATGCAGTTTATCGCGACACATTGAGAATGGAAATTTCTCAAAGAATTAATCAATTAATGCCAGATGTAAAAATTAATAATGTTTATTTCAGCAAATATATTTTACAATAATTATGGCAGAAATATTATCGCAACAGGAAATAGACCAACTGCTCAATAATCTTAAAAGTGGACAGGAGCAGAAGATTGAACAAAGTTCTGAAAAAGAAGCAGTTCTTTTTGATTTCAGGCTGCCGAATAGAATTTCCAAAAATCAGCTTCGTATTATAAGAAGCATTTGCGATAATTTTGCTGAAAGCTTTACATCATTTCTTGTTACTAAACTGCAAACAACGGTAAGCATTAATGTAGCAACAGTAGACCAGATTTATTATTCAGAATATGTTTTATCGGTTTCAAATCCTGCTTGTTTGTTTACATTCGAAATCAAAAACACTGATATTAAAGGAATTTTAGAAATTAATAATGATTTGGCATTTTTATTTGTAGATAAGTTATTGGGAGGAAGCGGAACAGGAACAAAACAGGTAAAGGTAATCACACCAATTGAACAAAAAGTTCTTCGTGTAATTGTTGACAGAGTAATGTATGATTTGAACAAATCATGGCAAATAATTGATAACCTTGAATTTGTTGTTGAAAGATTTGAACCTGATATAGACTTTGCTCAAATAACATCTCAGAGCGAATCAGTACTTTTAATCACATTTGAAATTGTTATTGGCGAGCAATCTTACTTGATGAATATTTGCTTTGCTACATTTGCTTTCGACAGCATTTTAGCAAAGATGACAACTCAAAAATTGTCATCTATACGTGCAACGAAATATTTTGGAGTTACTTCAAGAGAATTATTGACTAATCATTTAACCAGAACATCAATTCCAATAAGAGTTGAATTTGGTACTACAAAATTATCTCTAAAAGAATTAATGGAATTGGAAGTTGGAGATATTATAAAGCTAAAGAATAAAATTGACGAAGATATAAAAGTAAAAACTGGCGATAGAATTTTATTTTTAGGAAGAGCTGGTATTTCAAATAATCACAAAGCAGTAAAAGTCACAGAAAAAGTATTTGAAAAAAAATCTAAATGAGGTTGTTATGGACGAAAATAACACAACCAATAACACTATGGATAACTTTGAAAACATTGAAGATAATTTCCAGGCATCGTTAGCTCAATTTGACGAGTTTGATGATTCAACAAGAACAATGGGAGGAGCTGAAGAAAAGCTTAGTTTGCTCAAAGACCTTCAGATGAATGTTTACATTGAACTTGGCAGAACTCAAATGCAAATTAAAGATATCCTTGAACTCGAAAGAGGTTATGTAATAGAACTGGAAAAATTAGCAAGTGAACCAGTTGATATATTTGTCAACAATAAAAAAATTGCAGAAGGTGAGGTTGTTGTAATTGATAAACATTTTGGAATTAGAATTACTGCACTTGTAGACCCAGCACAAAGAATTAAGGATATTTATTAATGTCATTCTTAGATATTATAAAAACATTTTTGCCATTAATTTTAATATTCGGGCTTCTTT
>JARYLX010000293.1 GCA_029907415.1 Melioribacter sp. | reverse complement strand
ATTGAATGTATCCATAACCTGTTTCTGGTCTTGTAGGTTGAATTCCAATTGTAACCAATCCTTTTGAATTATATGCGAAGTCTGCTGCTTTTAATAAACATTTTTGGAATTCTACATCGTTTTTAATTAAATGGTCTGATGGAAGAACAATAGTAACAGCTTCCGGATTTTTTTGTTTAATTAAAACTGAAGCCAATCCAATACATGCTGCAGTATTTTTTCCAAATGGTTCATCAATGATATTTTGCTGAGGTATATCTGGTAGTTGTTCCTTTACTCTTAATTTTTGAATTCTGTTAGTAATCACATAAATGTTTTTTTTATCAACAAGACCATCAAGACGTTTAACAGTATCCTGTATCATTGTATTTTCGCCAAAGATACGAATTAATTGTTTTGGTTTTTTTTCTTTACTTCTTGGCCAGAAGCGGGAACCTACTCCTCCAGCCATTATTACAACAAATAGTTCCATTATACTACCCTTTTTGTTTGGGAAATCATTTTACCAAAATTTTCTGCTCTGTTTAAATAATTTGTTATATCGACTTCTTTGCCTCTTACGACTGCAACTATAACAATTAAACAAGCTCTTAATGATTCAATTACTAAAGTACTTGGTGCAATCTTCTTTTGATTAATAGCCTCGAGCCCTTGAGCAAATATTTTGTGCATATTAGATATAATTTCAAATCCAACTTTTTGCGACAGTTCACTGTTTTCATTCATTAATTTAATATATGAATTAATTTCACTTTCAGTATAATCATACTTAGCAACTCTCGTTAAAAATGCATCTAATTCTTTAATTGGTCTTAATACTTTTTCTTCATAGCGTTCAAAGCTAAAATCATTGTCCTTTGAAAGTTCTGCAAAAATTAAAGCTTCTTTTAATTCATCTGCACGTGACCTTTGTGGAATTTTAATAGGTTCTGTTTCTATATTTTTTTTCTCTTCTCTTTTTGTTAAATCGACATCTACCGATTGATTATCAATTCGATTAAATATATTTCTCATTGTTTGAGGAGTGACAACATCAAGTAAGTAATTTATTTCTTTTACAAGATAATAACTGTGTTCTTTAAATTTTTCAGAAAGTTTTAAGAAATCAATTTTACTATTTTCCAGAAAATTTAATATTTCACTTAGCTTAATTCCGAGTTTAGAAAGTTCTGTAATCTTTTTGAAATTTTTAATTTCTTCTTCAAGATTATCAGTTTTATTTAATCTTTCGCGTAAGATAGCAACAGTTTCAATTTTTTCTGAACTTAATCTCAAATTATTTGATGCATGAATAATACATTGAATTATGTATTGTTTGACAAAGTCCAACCTTTTACCAAAAACTTTATAAATTCTAAGTAAATGTAACCATTTTAAATTATTATAACATTTTAAAAATATGCAGAAAAAATGAAGTGGTAAATAGTATTTCTTTGATAAACAGATATACTTTGAAAAGATATATTACAACTTATATCAATAAAATTACGAAGAAAAATTCTTCTAAAATTTTTAATTATTCAGAAAGCATAATTTTAGTTAAACGTTCATAATCATCTTTCATTTTTTTTCTTGCAGAAGAAAAAAATCCTTTTGGAAGTTTAAGAATTTCCCATACTTTAATGTTTGGTTCTGGAATAAAATTATCACCACCATAACCTAAATCGAGAGCTCTTGCAACAATATCGCCAAGATGAACAGAAGCCAATAATGTATTAACATTATTCCCTATTAATCCTGTATGATGAGAACTAACAATATTGACAACACTTTGAGGTAACTTCCATTTTTCTGCAATTAACTGTCCTGCACGTGCATGATTTAAACCAAGTATTTCAAGTTCTGCATCTTTAATTGGAATTTTTTTTGATTCAACTAGTTCAATAACTTTTGCATATTCATTGGGGGCATATTCAAAAAATACAAGCTTACCAATATCATGAAAGATACCTGCCAGAAAATAATTTTCTAAATTTTTTTCTCCTACAGCCGCACCAATTAATCTTGTTGCAACTCCAACTCCGATTGCATGAGCCCATAAATCTAATGGTTTGAATTTTTTGAAAATCTTATTCTTTGAAAATGCATTTATAATTGACAACGCAAATACAATATTCTTAACTTCATTAAAACCAAGATATAATAAAGCCTGAGTAATTGTATCAATTCTTCCTCTTAATCCATAAAATGGAGAATTAGCAACTTTTAAAATCTTAAAAGTAGCTGCCTGATCAGCAGAAATAATCCTTGCTATTTCTTCTTTAGTAGTGTTTGGATTTTCCATTGCCTGCGAAAGATGAGTATAAACAGTAGGTAAAGTTGGTAAGTTATTTACACCATCAATAATTTTTTTAATTACATCCATTGCACCCTCTTACAAATTTATATTTTTTCAAGAATTTGTTGAGCAGCAATTTCAATTAATTCATTTTCATAATCATTTTTAGGTCTCCATGTAACTCTTTGACTTAATAATGTTTTAGCTTTTTCCAATGTTTCGTTGTCATATTGTTTATTAGAACTGTTTTCATTTTCATCTACAATATATATTGTCTGTATGCCACATGACTTAAGAAATTTAACATGCTTTGCTTCCAATTTTATATTTGCACCTAATAATGTATGTCCAAAACGGTTTTGAATTGGTTCTGCAAGTACCATCCCGTCTTGGATTTCATCAACAGATATTAATTTTGACATATTTATTCCCTAATTGAAACATTTCCAATATTATATTCGAAAAATTTTAAATGTTTTTAAGTAGCTTTTAAAATATTTTATTCACAAAAAATTCTGTTAAAAGATTAAATTAAACCAGAAAATACCTGCCGTTAGAGATAAAATAGTTATAATGAAACCTGATTTTAAATATTCAATAAAAGAAATATGAATAAAATGCCTTCTTGCAGATTCTGCTACAATCAAATTTGCTACAGAACCTATTAGAGTAAGATTACCTGCATAAGTTGTTGCCATTCCAAGCACTAACCAGGCATGTTCTGGATTTGGCATATGTTGAATAACAGGTTTCAATAATAAAACAGCTGGGACATTAGAAACTATATTGCTGAGTATTGATGAAGTAATTGCTAATGAAAAAATAGATTTAGTTAAATATGGTTGAATTGTCATTGATAAGTATTTACCTATTCCAGAGGTATCTATAGATTTTGTTACTATAAAAAGTGCAGAAAAAAATACAAGTAGTGACCAATCAATTTCTTTGAAAACACGTTCTGGTTTAAGTCTTCTTGTAATTAATAAAATACTTGCACCTCCAAGTGATGCAAGAGGGATTGAAACACCAGCAAAAAAAGCAATAATCATCAATGTAGATGCTACAATACTTTTTATAAATAAAGGCTTATAAGGTTTAACTTCCTCAATTTCTATCTTATCAAAAATAGTTTTGTAAAATTCTTTTTTGTAAATAATGGATATAATCACAATTACTATAAGAAGACCAATTAATGATGGTACAATTTGATATAATGCATATTTTGCAAATGGAATTCCAGATGCTATTCCAATAATCATATTTTGCGGATTGCCTATGATTGTTGCTGCTGAGCCAATATTTGCAGATACA
>JARYLX010000292.1 GCA_029907415.1 Melioribacter sp. | reverse complement strand
AATGATATATTTTTAGAAATTATTTGTGCTCCTTCTTATTCCGTAAATGCATTGGAAAAGTTAAAGACAAAAAAAAATCGTAGATTAATTAAAGTGAAAAAAAATCTTGATAAAGATGAATTAGTGGTAAAAAGTGTTCCTGGTGGATTACTTATTCAGGAAAAAGATAACTCGAAACTTGATGAATCAATGTTAAAATACGTAACCGAAAGAAAATGCAGCGAAAAAGAACTTGAGGATTTAAAATTGGCATGGGTTGTTTGCAAGCATACAAAATCTAATGCAATTGTATTTGTAAAAGAGAAAAAAGCAATTGGCGTTGGAGCAGGTCAAATGTCACGTTTAGATTCAGCAAAGATTGCAGCTATGAAAGCAAAAGAATTTGGACACGATTTGAATGGTGCAGTTGCCGCATCAGATGCATTTTTCCCATTTGCAGATGGTTTGCTCGAAATTGCATCACACGGAATAACTGCAGTAATACAACCTGGCGGCTCTGTTCGAGATGACGAAGTAATTAAAGCAGCTAACGAAAAAAATATTTCAATGATTTTTACAGGAATCAGAAATTTTAAACATTAAGAGGAATTATGGGATTATTTGATTTATTTACAACAGATGTTGCAATAGACCTTGGTACTGCAAATACTTTAATTTATATCAAAGGTAAAGGAATTGTGTTAAATGAACCATCAATAGTGGCATTTGATAGGAACACAAAAAGAATTATTGAACTTGGAAATAAAGCTAAAGAAATGCAGGGGCGAGAACATCGCGATATAAGAGTCACAAGACCAATGCGTGATGGTGTTATTGCAGATTTTGAAATTGCAGAAGGTATGATTCGAGCTTTTATTAAAAAAGTAACTCCCAATTCATTTACTTCTAAAAGAATTGTTATTGCTGTTCCAAGTGGTGTAACTGAAGTTGAAAAACGAGCCGTAAGAGATGCAGCTGAACATGCAGGTGCAAAGGAAGTACATTTGATTGCAGAACCTATGGCAGCTGCAATTGGAATTGGCATTGACGTAGAAGCTCCAGTTGGCAATATGATTATTGATATTGGCGGGGGCACTACAGAAATAGCTGTAATTGCACTTGGCGGTATCGTTAATGAAGAATCAATTCGAATTGCAGGGGATGAAATGAACAATGCAATTATGCAGTTCTTTAAGAAAAATTATAATTTGTTAATTGGAGAAAGAACCGCTGAAGCAATTAAATGTGAAGTTGGTTCTGCTGTTCCTTTAAAAGAAGAAATAACAATTCAAGTTAAAGGGAGAGATTTAGTTGGTGGTATACCAAAAACTACAGAAGTTAGTTCTGTAGAAATTAGAGAAGCTTTAAATGAAAGTATTACTCAAATTGTAGAAGCAGTACGTCAAACTCTTGAGAGAACTCCACCAGAACTTTCAGCTGATATTCTTGACCGTGGCGTTATGCTTACAGGTGGAGGTGCTTTATTGAAAGGCCTTGATGAGAGAATAAGAATGGAGACTAACTTACCTGTTCATGTTGCAGATGACCCATTAACTGCTGTTGTTCGTGGAACAGGCAAAGCACTCGAAAATATGAACAAATATTCTAAGGTGTTTATACGTAAAAGAACTTACTGATGATAAAATTTTTAAGAAGAATTATAAATAATTTCAAAGAATACTTTTTAGTTGTATTCCTTTCAATAATTAGCATATCTCTGTTTTCAACAAACGAAAAACCCGCAATAAAAAAAATTCGAACTTTTGCATTTGGCAACTATGCTTTCTTTAATAAAATTCTGAACTATCCTTTATCATTTCTCAAAAATGATTTTTCACTTAAAGAACTTGAAGAAGAAAATGCTAAATTGATGCTTGAAATAAATAAACTGAGAAAACAAGGATTAGAAAACGATAATCTTCGCTCAATGCTGAATTTTAAAGATACAAGCAAATTTCAGTTGTTAAGTGCTGATGTCGTTTCTAAACTTGTAAATAAAACTCAAGGAAATTTTATTATCAATCGAGGTTCTTATGATGGAGTTTTAATTGGAATGCCCGTTATAAATAATAAAGGTTTGATTGGAATTGTAGTAGATACTTCAAAAAATTTTTCTGTTGTAAGAACTTTGTATAATAATAATCTCAATATAGCTGTAACAATTGAAAGATTGAATGTCGATGGGGTGTTAAGCTGGAATGGTAATGAGTTAATAATTAAAAATGTTCCATCAACTTATGAAGTTAAAATTGGAGATAGCATTATTACTTCTGATTTCAGTACAATATTTCCGCCGCATATTCCTGTTGGAATTATTTCTAAACGAGAATCTGTTCCAATTGGTTTGCTTCATAATCTAAGTGTCAAGCCATTTGTTGATATTAACTCTGTAGACAATTTATTTGTAATAAAGATTGTCCCAAGCAAACAAATTAATAATTTAGAAATGAATTTATTGAAGAAATAATTATGTTCTGGAATTTTTTAAAACCAATTTTATTATTTATTCCGCTTGCTTCAGTTCAGCTTGTTGTAATGCCACTTTTATCCATTGACGCAATTACTCCTAATCTGATTATTATTTTAATTTGTTTTTTTACATTAAAGTATGGTCAGATGTATGGCACACTGTTGGGATTTGTGCTTGGCTTTTTATATGATTCAATTTCAGGTGGATTATTAGGTGCATTTATGTTTTCTTTTACAATCTCTGGATTTATTGCAGGATATTTTTTCAATGAGAATAAAATAGAAATTAATACTGCAACAAATGAATTTATTATAATTGTTCTCATCTCGGCAACAATAAATTCATTTTTATATAATCTTTTATCAAGTTCTTATGATGAATTGAATATTTTTTATATTATACTCGAAGGAGGTATATTACCAGGACTTTATACTGCATTTTTTGCTTTGCCTGTAATTTTATTTAATACAAGAAGGGAATTAAGATGAACGATTCTGGCTTTGGTTCATCATTAAGAGCGAGAATAATTTTTGTAATCATAGTTGGATTTTTTTGCATATCGGCTTTGCAATTGTTTAATATGCAGATACTGCAGGAAAAAACTTATTCAACCAAAGCAAACGAAAACAGTGTTAAACCAGTTTATCAGATTGCACCGCGTGGTGTTCTTTACGATAGAAATCATAATATACTTGTTGGGAACAAACCAACATTCACTCTAAGAATCACACCTGCTGAATATGATAAAAAATTATCTCCATACATTGAAACAATTCTGGGTGTGCAACCTGGTTATATTGATAGAATACTTAAACAGACACAGCAATATTCACGTTATATTCCGAGGAGAATTGCAAGAGATATTCCATTTAAAATAATTGCATGGTACGAAGAAAATGCAAGTAGACTTCCCGGTGTAGATTATGTTATTGAAACTCAGAGAGATTATTCATATGGTGTTATGGGCTCTCATATGTTTGGATATACAAAAGAGATACCTGCAGATTTGCTTCAGAAAAAAAAGAATAAATATATGATGGGTGATGAGATTGGGTTTGTAGGAATTGAAAAAACTTATGAAGATTTTCTTCGAGGTGAAAAAGGGATTCAATATGTGTTAGTAGATTCTCGGCAAAAGATTATTAGCAGTTATAAAAATGGGGAACATGATAAACCTGCAATTAAAGGTTA
>JARYLX010000291.1 GCA_029907415.1 Melioribacter sp. | reverse complement strand
ATTTGTTCCATCAATATTAACAAGAACTACAGAACCATTAGGAGCATTAATTGTTACATTATTTGCAGAAGATAAATCAGCACCATTAACTTTGAATACATTTAAGAATGGGTCACTACCTGTTAAAGTTAAGCCGCCATATTGAAAATTAACTGTTCCATTTACAGTGTAATTTGATAGTGTAGTTGAAAGATTTTCGAGATAAATTTTTGCAGCAGCAAAATTAATAGGGTTATCCTGACGTAAAGTTCCATTAATACTTACAGAAGGCTGCGGCAAATTAGTTGTGTTTCCATAAACAACATTTCCATTGACAGCACCGCTAATGAAAGTAAGATCTCTGCCAACGATTAATACATCTCCACTGTTAGGAGGTAATTGGTCGCCAATACTATAATTTGCAAAGTAAGCATCACGACCAACTGCAGCTTTGCCTTGTGTATCCGATGAAGGCTGATTCACATCATAAATTACAAACAGATTATAATGTTTTGCTGGACCTAAATCGAATATCGAATTATTTAATTGGTCGCAGCTTACTTTTGCAATTATAGTTAGAGTTGCAAATTCCTGGGAATTCAGATCACCTACCATCCAAATTCCCGTATTTGAATCATATACCCCCTGTGAAGTGGAACTGGATACTAGTATCAAACCTTGGGGAATTAAATCTGAAACTTGAATTCCTTTTGCTTTATTTGGTCCATCATTAGTTACTTTTATTGTAAATGTAACATTCTCATCACATTGTGGATTTGGATTATCAACAGATTTTTCAATTCTTACGTCAGCTGGTTCTTCCTGTGGTGGTGGACATACCCAAGGATACCAATACAAATCTCTGCCTATTCCATTTTTAATTGGATTTCCATTGCAGTCTAATACATTTACACCATAATGAATTTCAACAATCTGGTCATCTGGACGAATTCCTGGCCATTGAGCTGTTATTGAAAATGTTGTATCCTTAGTAATTAATATTGTTTGATAATGAGTTGAATTATCCACACTTCCATCGTTTGGATATACAATCCTCCATGATAATTGTAAATATGCTTTGCTTGGATTTGGAGTTAAATGAACACTTCCATTAATTGTAATTGGTTTAGGGTCATATTCACAAATTGCAGAATCAGGACCGAGTGTTGCAGTCCAATCAGTTACACACGATAATTCACACTCAATTTGAACAGTGGCAGATGCTTCATCTTCTACATTAGTAGAACCATCAACTGGATGGCCTACAGCTTTAACTGTATTAATCAATTCACCGCAATCATTTTCTGTAACTGTATAAGTTTTTGTGAATGATTTTGTTTCACCAGGCAGAACTGGTGTAATGTTCTTGATTTTGTGGTCGCCATTTGGATTTAATAAAGCATCATAAAAATCAACGCCGCCGCTCAGTGTTATATCCCCGCAATTTTCAACAGTGAATGTATAAGTGATAATATCGCCGGGCTTTGCAGTTTGTTTATTTGCAGTTTTTGTTACACTAACACAAGTCTTATAAAATCCAAAATCAATTGTTAAATTATCAGCACAATTAAGTTCTACTGTAACAGATTCATTAATATTTGCATCGCTGTCTTTACTGTCATCATTACCTTGATTTTTCTTTGTAGAATACCATTTTGTTTTTAATGTGCTTTCTAAAACACCGCCACTAATGAAATTAGATGAAGCTAATTTTATTGTATAAGTTCCGTTCAATAAATTATTAAATTCATATTTACCATTTGAATCAGTTGTATCTACTGCAATCAATTGATTATTTTGCCAGAGTTCGACAACAACGCCAAAAATTCCCGGTTCATTCGAATCTTGAATTCCATTTACATTTTTATCGTGCCAAACAAAGTTGCCAATTTTGTTTGTGCAAACAACTTCTTTATAAAGTCCAGCATCCCAAGAAAGGTCATTTTCACCCGATGTTAAAGTTGTACAGATTGTCTTACCTGTATTAATATTTGCATCAGAATCTTTGTTATCATCGTTGCTAGCATCTTGAGTTGTAAATACATAACCTGCAGGAGGAATAAATTGAACATAATAATCACCAGGTTCAAGATTTAAGAATAAATAATTACCAGATGAATTAGTTGTTGTTATCGATATTAAGTTATCATTGCAATCATATAATTTCACAGAAACATTTGATATCCCTGGTTCATTAGAATCCTGAATTCCATTTTTATTTAGGTCTTCCCAAACTTTATCCCCAATAGATACAGGTTGTTTACATGTTAGAAATCCTTTGTCAACAGTTCCATTATCAAAGTTTTCATTGATTGCAGTTGCAGCATTATTAATTTCAGATAAAGTAAAACCATTTAGATTGCCACCGCCTAAAACCTGTTCTGCAAAATTCAAAAATTGATTTACAGAGTAATTTGCAAATGGCCCGCTTACAATTATTAAGTTTCCTAATGGAGTTGAATTAGTTCCAAGATATCCTGCTGCACTGTAATAAACATTTAATTTGAGAGCTGTAATCTGACCAGCCAGAACACTTATGTCTGCTGTAGGATTAGTATAATTCTGTGTTAGAACTGAAGGAGTTCCACCATCAGGTAAATAATTTTTAATAGCTGTAGCCGATGTAAATGTAATTTTATAATTGCCCCCTACAGTCATTCCAGTTGGGAAAACTGAGTTAAAATATAAATCTCTAATTTTGCCGGGTGTGCTATTTGAAGGACTTCCCCAGCCGCCTTGAGTAAAAGTTATATAGCCTTTTAAATCGCAATCAGTTGGTGTATACCATTCAACAGTTGCATTAACTTCTTTTGTATCGAAAGATGGTGTGGCTAAAACTAATTTCTGTTTCTCACTTGGTTTTGATTTGTGAACATATCTAGTTCCCTGCGGAATTTCTACTTGCGCTATTATACTTATTGTTGCAGTTCCAATTCCATTATAAGTTAATGTAAATGGCCCGGCATGACCATTAATATCTGTCACTCCTGTATTTGAACTCAATGTTCCAAGAGTTGAAGAAATTTGCAAAGAAACCCCTTCAACAGGATTTCCATTAATATCATAAGCAAAAACATCAAATGTGGCAGGGGTATTCTGGATTAAGGATTGATGATTCGGAATTATTAATAATGTTTGAAGTGGTGCTTGACCATTATGATTTGCATTAGCATCAGCAATAATTGCAAGCGCTCTTGTCTTTACTGTATTATCATTTGAAATTGAATTAGCATTTACACCATCACTGAAGTGCCAGATTGCCATTTGAATTGCAGCAGCTTCTTTGTTAATGTCAGAAAGTTGACCCGGATAATTATTTTTATAAGGATAATAATTATTAAGAATATAAGTTATTTCTGATGGCGTAGCATCTTCATCCCAGTAATCTTGATTGTAAACCAAGCTATGCTGTACATCAATGCAGTAAAATTTTACAGATTGAGAATTTAATGTTCCTTTTAAAGTTCCTGCAAAATTACTTGTGCTTTGATTTGTATATGGATTTGTATAATAAATTGTTTTCCCCTCAGCTGTTCCAGACACTTGAGCAATGCTGGTATAATTTGTTACTTGTTTAATTCCTTTGCTTTGAGCAAAAGAATAAATTGTAAATCCGAAAATAAGAGACAGTAAAATCAAAACTCTTAAAAATAGTTTCGGCTGATTAATCACTTTTCCTCCTGATAAATTG
>JARYLX010000290.1 GCA_029907415.1 Melioribacter sp. | reverse complement strand
ACATTTGTAATCAAACGGGTACCCGTATTTTCAAAAAATCCTGATAGAGAAATTGTAAAAGCTCCAAAAATATTTATTTGTGACAATGGCCTTTTAAATCAGCTTGCAGAAGTAAGCAGCGGAATTCAATTTGAAAATGCTGTTTTTAACCAGTTAAAGTTTTATGGTGATTTACAATATTATTCGTTAAAGACCGGCAAAGAGATAGATTTCATTCTTAACGGGAATACTGCAATAGAAGTAAAAGAAAGAGCAACCGTACAGGATAAGAAACAATTAGAATTACTGGCAAAAGGAATAAATATTTCAAAAAAAATTATTGTTGCCCGATATCCAACCCCAACTTTCCAAGATTTTATATGGGGTGGTGATTTGGGGTAACATTTATATGATTCATTCTAATTAATATACAGTATCAAAATAGTAAGATTCCCAAATTGTCAACTAGGTTAGCAAGATTACACCTAATGCATATTATTGAAACTAAATACAAATATTATAGATGATTTTTTATTTTGAATGTTGAACCTTATTCTCTTTCTTTTTCATTTGAACTATTTACACCTGTTTTGGGGTCATAATCGTAATCGACAAAATAAATTTCTCTACACCAAGATTTAAGTTTTTTCTTTATATTAGAATCAAAATTGCTATTTATATCAGCCCAATTTTCAACACTGTTTCTATATTCACATTTATCATACCACGTATACATAGGAACAGAAACAACGTATTTTGCTAAGATTTCCTTTTTAAATTTTGTATATAATCCTTTCTGTTTTTCTTTTTGTTCAGGAATATTATTAAAGAAATCAATTACACTATTTGCAAATTCATCTTTTTTAATATTTGGGATAACTGAAATAGAAGATATTTCTCTAAACATTCTTTGTGCTTCAGTTTTTCGATCGGACATATAGCCAGCATCAAGAATGTCGAGAGTATCGTAAAATTTTTTCAGATATTTGCCTTCTTTATCGAGTGCTGCATAAAGTTTTGAAACTAATATGAATTTTTCATATTCAGATAGTAATAATGAAATACTTGTTTCCATCTTTAGATCAATTATTAGTTCTTCGTCATTTTCTTCTTTTTTATTCTTCTTGCCTTTTTTTGTTTTTGATTTTTTCCCCTCCACTTTATTATCTACAAAACCAATGAAATTACCTTTCTTATCGTAGTATTTTTTTATTATTTCATTTAATCGTTTTTCATTTGAATTAATAATTTCCTCAGATGATTTAAGTATAGCAATAGTTTTTTCGATCAATTCATTTTCATAAACTTTTTTATACCCTGATTCATAGCCTTCATTAAATACGATGACATAAATGTTTGGTTCTTTCGGCTCTTCTGGGATTGAATCTTTATATCTTCTTAAAACTCTTCCCATTCTCTGAACAAGTGCATCAAGTGGAGCTATTTCTGTAAATAGAACATCTGCATCAATATCGAGAGATGCCTCAACAACTTGAGTAGCAACTAATATTTTAGGAGTTTTTTCGTTTGTTTCATCTTTCGGATTTTTGAATTCTTTCCCAATTAATTCTATTTCTTTTTCCCTTCGATCCTCAAGAGTAAATCTTGAATGAAGCAACCATAAATTACTTTTCAATTCTCCTTTTTTTCCCTTTTGTAACTCATCATAGACATATTGTGCTTGCTTTACTGTGTTAAGAATTACTAATACACGTTTCCCTTGATCAGCTACAGCGATTATTTTTTTAATTATTTCATTGGGTAATTTATAATCAGGTTTATTATCATTAATAGAATTTGAAATGTGGATGAATTGTATCCTGTGTTTTTTAAGTTCTTTGTATTTAGGTTCATTTTCATAACGATTAATTGGCTCTTTCCACTCTTTATCATTAACAAATTTTTCGATTCTTTTTTTTACCTCCTCTTTAATATAACTTGGTAAAGTTGCAGTCATTAATAAAAATTTGCCTCCCATTCTAGTTACTGCTTCAATAAATTTAACAATAATTGCAGATGCTTTGGGATCATAAGCTTGTACTTCGTCAATTACTAGTCGTGCTTTATAAAAAGTTGCGAATATTTTTTCATAGCCGGGTGGTTGTAAAGCATAAGGGAAAAACTGGTCCCCTGTTGAAATAATTACTGGAAATGAAAGTTGTCTCGATAATTCATAAAGTTTCATAGTATTAGCTTCATCCTTCATGCCTATCAAGTATACATCTGCATCTGAATGAATTAAGCCAACTTTTTCTTCACCAAATATTTTCTTAGCCCTATCATAAATTTGATTTACTGCAGACCGCAAAGGAAGTGTATAAAAGAATTTTTCACCATTAGACCAAAGGAAAGAGAACTCGGTTTTCCCTGAACCAGTTGGAGCTATCAAAATTGTGTTATCATTTCCATATTCTCTAACAACGGTATCTTGCCAAAACTGAGATTCATCAAAGTTGTTATTCTTTTCTTTTATATTAGCAATGATATTACTTTTAATAAAGGAGGGTGTAAAACCATCTTCTTCAATTTTATACTCTTCATTTTCAGATTCACAAAAAGATGCAAAGTGATCACTTCTGATTAGAAATCCAGTAAGTAAAATCCACTTTCTTTTTATTTCCTCGTCAATTTCAATTCGTTTAGGCAACCAGTAAAGATTATAAAGTGGAGTAACGTACTCTGCAAATGAAATACCGTTCTTCAATCCTTCCAACATTTCAAAATCAAATGAAATAATCTCATCAGTAAATCCTTCTGATTTAAGATTATTGTACAAAATTTCAAGATTGTTATTAGTTAAAAGCCAATCAGATAATTTTTCAAAATCATTTCCACCAAATCTTATCAAATCTTCAAAGCTTTCTTTCCAATGATGATACGCAACAGCTGATAAAATTAATTTTGCAAAATTTTCTCCAAACCTTTCTTTAAGTTTTGTCTTATTTATCCATAGCGTAGAAAAGAGTGAGTGATAAATATTGTTAGTTACATCAAATGGTTTGTATTTTTTATTGCCAAGTGTTCTTATTTGGAAGTAGGGATTAACTTTACCAATATCATGTAACTCAATAGCTGTTTTGATGCTTTCCTTTAGTTGCTCATCTTCCAACTTGTTTTTCAATTGACAAAATGCACTAAGAACATTGTTGGTATGTTCTCGTAAAGTTATTGGAGGTTCTTTTTCATTCTTATCATACTTGATACTTTTTGCCCATATTTTGTTTTCAATTTCCATTTAGGTCACCTAAAAAGATTGGTAAAATATTTTTTTTATCAGAAATATCAAGCATTAATGTTTCTTCTTTAATCAATCCATCATTTAATTTAGTCCTAACATATTCGAAGTTTCTTTCACCGTGTCTATTAAATGTTGTTTCGTAATTTTTGATTGTAACAAAAGTTGGAAGGTTATATAGAAGCCCTACAAACTTGCCGTTTTCTTTAATCTCCCAATCATTACCATTTTTGATACAAAATTGTTCAGATATCCAAAAGAAATGTTTATAATCAGCATCACGTCTTTGATAAATAATATCAGAATCATTTAAAAATCTTGGTTCTTCTTCGAGTACAATCCAATCTTCAGCACGACCGAGATGAAGAACTTCAAGTCGATTAGCAGGATTAACTAAACTAGATTTAATAATTGATCTGTATATCAAGTTGGCAAAAAAAAAGCAAGGCTATCCAAGTAGATCTGAGC
>JARYLX010000028.1 GCA_029907415.1 Melioribacter sp. | reverse complement strand
CACTCAATAAGTATTACTCCAGATGGTAGCATTTATGTTTGCCAGGGATTTGTTGGGTTTGAACAATACAAAATAGGTACAATTTATACTGGAATTAATTATGACAAATTAGAAGAGTTTGGAGAAAAATGGGTACAATATCTAAAAAAATGCTCTGAATGTTGGGTTAGATATTCTTGTTCTGTGGCTTGTGTTGCTCAAGGCCTTATTATTGAAGGGCTTGAATCAAAAAAGCCAACGAAAATATGTGATTTTTCTAAAAGAGTATTTGAAGCTTCTGCATATTTGTATAGTAAGTTGTTGGATGAAAAACCTGAATTATTCAATACATATAATAAGGAAAAAATATTATGAAACATCTGTTGAAATTATTACTACTACTTTTTTTAAGTATAAACTCGTGCAAAGCGCAAGTAGAGAAACCGCGAGTTATTAAAACTACTGACATTGATTCATTAAATAATTTTGTTTTTGAGTCTCTAAAGTCTAAAAGAATTATAATGCTTGGTGATGGAATGCATGGACATGGTTATTTCAAAGGCATTGTAAGTGGTATTTTAAATTCCTGGATTGATAGCTTGGAGAAAAATCCTGATGGTCAAACTATTCCTCACAAATTATTTCTTTTTTTAGAAACTGATTCTGTTAAACAATTATTATTTAATGAAGTAATTGATTATGGAAATTTTGATAATTATTTAACTGAACAAATAGATGAGGTGACAAAATTCGGCGGCTGGGACCAATTTTCCGTAGATAATTTTGAATTCTTGTTCGAATTAAGAGACATAAGAAAAAGGATTGATGAATTAAATAAAAAGACAAATAAAGATATTTGTTTGACTATTAAAGGGGTTGAAGACCCCCCATCATTTATTAATTTTTCTACCATGTATCAGATGGGTGTAGAAAAATATCGAAAAGAATTGTTTTTATGGTTTGCGAAAGAAAGGGATAAAATTATTAGTAAAAATATAATTCGAAATCTTAATAATAATAGAGATTATAAAGCCATTGTTTTTTATGGTACAGCCCACTTAATAAGAAAATATATTGATAAATCACACTGGGCATTTTCAACTATTCAAGAACCAATATATGAATATTTTTTAGCTCATTATCTTGATGAATATTTTGGAAGAGATCAGGTTGATGTATATTACACTGTAAAAGTTCATGGAGAAGCGACCGATATTATACAGAAATATGAAAATAATAATGATTATGAAGATTATTATGTAAAATGTAATGTGCTGCCGGATTTTCCGTTTCCACTTTACATTATTAGTAATAAAAAAATTTTAAATTCTTTAATAAATCTTACAGATAAATATATTGAAGGAGGCAAGGACGAAGACTATTTACTTTTCGTTAACTTTTCAAGATTGTTTTTTAACCATGTAAAAAGATCACATTTATATTTTGAAGATTATGTTAAAGATAAAATCGATTCATTGGCTACTTACCCATTGCAATTCACAAGGAATGATATAAAATTTATTTATAAAACTACAAGAAGAATAAGCAAGGAACTCGTAGATAAATTTGATATAGTTAAGAACATTGAGGAAATGGATAAATGGATTATGATGATAGATAAGTTCGATGATAAATTGCGCTATTTAGATATGCTCAAAAGAATAATTTATAATTTGCCAAGAGAAATTTCTGAAGAAACATTCTACTCTTATTTTGACTCCTTTTATCATCCGGATTTATTAAGTCAATTCGAAATTGAACAAATAAAAAATAGAATTAATGAATTAAAAATATACTATGCTATTTCTTCAATGTGGGTGAATACAAAAGAAGAGAACGAAAATATTATTAAATATTTGAAGCGAGCTACTGGCTTAAATTATACAACAGTGAAGGAATGGAACAATTGGTGGAAGAAGAAATATGAATCAAAATAACTTGCTTAAACTTTCTTTTGAAAAACTTACTGGCGCTAATATCAAGGTAGCAGTAATTGATTCAGGAATTGATAAAAGTAATTCCATGCTAAATAGAAATATTTATAAAATGAAAGACTATACAATTAGTTCAACTTACAATATGAACGATAATAATATTTGTAAGGATTTTATTGGACATGGGACAGCCTGTGCTGGAATAATAACAAAAAATGCTCCTGAGGTAGAACTACTAATTATTAAAATATTTGATAAAGAACTTAATTCATCTTATGATCTTTTACTAAAGGCAATAGATTTTGCAATCGAAGATAAGGTGAATATCATCAATTTAAGCTTGGGTATGACCCAACAACGTGATTATAGCGAGCTTCAAAAATTATGTAACAAAGCATATGAAAGAAATATTGTAATCGTTGCTGCTGAAAATCCGTATGGTTTAATCTCATATCCAGCATCTTTTGATAATGTCTTCAGTGTAAAAGCCGGGAAAATTCATAAGAAATATGGCTATTCTTTTAATAATGATGGTTCTAACAAAATAATTGCACGAGGAGATCATCAAAGAGTTTTGTGGTTGGATAATCGGAGTATGTTTGTTTCTGGGAGTAGTTTTGCGGTGCCATATATTTCAGGTATTATTGCTCTCATTATGCAAGCATTTCCAGGTGTAAGAATAGATCAAATAAAGGAAATTTTAGCTTCAAACTCTGAAATAAACATTCCTGAGTTGTTGGAAAAGTATGAAATCAATCCTTGTGTTGAAATTAGTAAAGAATTTGGTGATATAATAAAACAACAAAATTTTAGTTGGATTAAGAGAGCAATAATATATCCGTTTAATAAAGAAATGCATTCATTAGTAAGATTTAGAAAACTTCTTCCTTTTGATATAGTTGGAATTTTTGATGAACCTTCAAAGTTGCTTATTAGCAGTGATTCTGGTGATGTTATTGGTATCGAACCAACCGGGATTATTATAGAATCTATAAATAAAATAGACTTGTATACTAATCAATTTGACACTTGCATATTGGGTTATTTGGATGAAGTGAGTCGCATCAAAAAAAAGGATGTTTTAAAAGAAGTTGCACTCAAAGTACTAAATATGGGAAAAAATATTTATAGTCTTTCTCAAATTTATAAAGAACCCTACAAAGAATTATATGAATTAGCATTGAAAAAGAATTTAGTTATTAGATACTCATCTATCGACCCAGACTTAATTAGAAATATTAGTTTATTAAAATACGCATTCAATAAACATCATAGTACACCTAAGATTGGAATATTTGGTACTAGCTCTAATCAGGGGAAATTTACGACACAATTGACCTTATATGATGAGATGACAAAAGCTGGATATAAAGTAGCTACAATTTCTACAGAGCATCAGTCTGAATTGTTCGGAGTAAATTTTACCTTCCCAATGGGTTATGGAAATAGTGTAAATCTACCCATCGATGCATATTCAGCTATATTTAGAGGTGTATTATTTCTATTGGATACTCAAAAATATGATATTATTATTTTAGCGGGTCAATCTGGTATAATTCCTTACGAAATAGAGACTTACTCCCCTACTTATACTTTAACTTCAATTGCAATGTTATTTAGCACTAATCCAGATGCATATATTTTATGTATAAATTATAATGACAGTGATTCTTTTGTTTCTGATTGTATTCACGCTCTGGAAATTTTGGGGAAGGCAAAAACAATATTACTTGTCTTTAGTGATCATACTAATGAAACTAAATTTTCAGGACATAAAAGTTTTTCCTTTAGAAAATTAACCCCATCAGAAATATATAGTAAAATAGAGCATCTCGAATCAAAATTCTCTATACCAGCTACTGAAGTTATAAGTGATAACGGTAAAAAAAAGTTACTTGATACTGTTATTAACTATTTTTCGTGAATATATATGAATTATGATGAAATTGTTTGGGAAATAAAAAAAATTATTGTTCAAAAGGTAGGACTTAAGATTGCGTTAGAAGACATTAATGAAAATGATTCATTATACTTTTTAGGATTAGATTCTGTTGGTACAGTAACGCTGGCAGTTGCCTTAGAAGAAAATTTTAATATTGTAATTAACGATGAGGATTTTAGTTTGGCTTTATTTCAAAACATATCAACTTTAGCAAAATATATTGAACAAAGATTATAATCTTAAGTTTAATGCTATTAAAATGAAAATTTTATAGGAGCGGTAAAATGGAAACCTCTATAAATATTTTATCAAAATTGGAAAAAAATTTCATACAATGGGCCAAATCTCAAAATGATATTAGAGCAGTCATTATTTTTGGCTCTCAAGCTAGAAAGATTTTTCCTGCTGATGAATGGTCTGATATTGATTTTATGATATATGCTATAAATATCAAACAATATATTCAAAAAAATGACTGGCTTAGTAATATTGGGAATATATTAATTTCGCTTGTCAATTTATCTTTTCTAAATCAACCTGGTATTTCAACACTTTTTGAAGATGGAAAAAATATAGATTTCTTTTTCCAAACAGTAAAAGAGTTGGAGAATATGGTTAATACAAAAACCTTACCATTTGCATTTCAACGTGGATTCCGGGTAATTCTTGATAAAGACGGGTTAGCTAAACAGCTCAACTCATTTCAAAAAAAGCCACAATATTTCTTTCCTCCTAGTAATGAGATATACATACGAACTGTTAATATGTATTGGTACCAAGCATATCATATAGCAAAGCAATTATTTCGTAATGAACTATGGCATGCTAAAGTTCGTGACGCATATTTAAAGGAAAGTTTATTAACCATGATACAGTGGCATGCAGGTGTTAAGTCAAATTGGTCAAAAGATGTATGGCATATGGGGAAATTTATCGATGAATGGGCTGATACTTTTGTTTTAGAAAAATTAAATTCTTTGTTTGGACATTATAATTTGGAAGATAGCTGGAAAACACTATTTGCTAGTAATGATTTATTCCGCCAATTAGCACGCGAAGTAGCAAAGTATTTGAATTACTCTTATCCAGAATATATTGAAAAAAGAGTATCACATTTTATTAGTATTTTTTGAAATTTTTATAACTAATTTCAAACAAATGTTGATTAGTAGAGCGAAGTTCAAGTTAATATTTCTACCACTAGAAATAATAACTAATAATGAATTGTAAAATATACTATAACTAACGAAATCAACTTGTGAGATTTCTGCAGGGATTAAAATGAAAAATATTAAAAAAATATATTACTTTATTTTTACCCTTTTTTGCTTTCGACAGCTTGCTATCCTCTGAATCATTCTCTCGGATTCAGGATTAAACCATTTTTATTCTTCAGTAAAAACCGAAGAAGCAATGCTTTTGCATACAAGCAATTAAGATGAAACAGTAATTTCTTTTACCAGTTTTTATTTATCCCATACTATTTTTTAATATAATTATGTAAAAAAGTCAAGTTCGATTTTTTATTCGCTTGTAATATTAACTATCATATTCCAATAGGTGTAATGATGTCAGGTTAAGAAAAAACTTAGCGGAATGGAAGATATTAATAGTTTAATACTTCCGAATTCTTTGCTGACTTCAGTAAAATATTTTACAGTACATATCAAGTAAGGGTACAAAAACTTGGATTTACTCAAGCAAGATTAAATCTTTTTGCTAAAATTTCAACGGCATTAATAACAATTAGTATGCTTCTTTTTGGAGCTATATGGATTATAAGCGGTAATTTATTACTTGGCGAAATGATGGCGGCTTATTCATTAACTATTGGTGCTTTACCATCTATTAATGGATTGATTAATGCTAATATTTCTCTGCAAAGTGCAAATATTGCTGTAACTCGATTAATGGATATGTTGCTAATTGAAAGAGAGAAAAGTGAATCTACAAGAAAGTTTCAATTGAAGAATAAAATAAAGATAGAAAATGCTAAGTTTTCCTGGGATGGAAGAAATTATTTATTCGAAAATATAAACTTGGAAATTCCTGTTGGAAGAATTACTTCACTTTGGGGACCAAGCGGTTCTGGTAAAAGTACCCTTGTGCAACTTCTTCAAAGAAAATATTTATTGAATAATGGTAAAATTCTACTTGATGAAATAAATGCAAATGAATTTGATTTAATTGATTATAGAAATAATATTGGAGTTGTACCACAAGAAATAAAAATATTTAATGGTACACTAGCAGATAATATCCTTGTTGGAAGAACAATTCAGAATTACAACTTTTTGATTGATGTAATTGATGAATTAAATCTGTCTTCATTTTTAAAACGATTTAATTATGGATTATATACAATGTTAGGGGAAAACGGAAGGAAACTTTCAGGTGGTGAAATGCAAATGCTCGCATTAATCAGAGCACTTTTATTTAAACCAAGGGTATTAATTATAGATGAAGGATTAAGCGGAATAGATTTTGAATTAGAAGAACTTATTTTTAATACAATAAGAAGTTATTCAGAAAATAATGCAGTGTTCTTAATTACTCACAATATATCAAATTTAATGAGAACCGATTATCTATATGTAATTAGGGATGGTAGAATTGAAGAATATAAGTCACCTGATTTATTGATTAAAAATGGCAACTCATTCGGGATTAACTTGAAAAATTATTATTATTTTGAAAATGCTAATAAAACAGATGAATAATACAATAGCATACAATATTGAAGAAAACAATGATGCTGCCTTAAAAAATTGGCAGTTATATTTATTTATTACACTTATGTATTTAATTATAACCTTGATAAATGATAAATATATTATGACACATGAAGTATATCAAATAATGCTCTCTGAGAAAATAAAGCTATAGAATAGATGATTTTTATGAAATAATAAAAAAATTTTCTTTATATACTTATTTAGCTTTACCATTCTTAATATGGATAAAAATTACATTTATTGCATTACTTATTCAGATGCCTCTTTTGTTAAAAAATGTAGAAGTAGGTTTTAAAGAAGTATTTAAGATTGCTGCTTATGCCAATGTCCCCTATATCATTTTAGGAATAGTTAGAATTGTAATTCTTTTGCTTACACCGAAAGTTGAATATACTAATGATTTATTAACATTAATCCCTGGAGCACTTACTAATTTTTTTAGTAAGGATAGATATTCTTTAGTTGCTTATAAATTTTTGGAAAATATAAATATTTATGAAGCATCATGGATTTTTATAGTGTATATGGGAATTAATAAGCTGAAAAAAATTGATAAGTATGATGCTTTTATTTTAACATTTAGTATTTGGATAGGATTAACAATATTGCAATTAATGATACTATTTTATTTTACAAATGCATTTTAATATGAATAAAATATTCGAAATAATTATTGGTATTATATTCACTTTATCTGGGTTAGCAAAGTTCTTTGATTTACAAAATACCGTTTATTTCATAGTATCTTTTAGCAGTTTACCTGTAAGCATAGTAAAAATATCTTTAGCTTTTTTAATTATAAGTGAAGTTTTAATAGGTTTTTGTTTCTTTATGAATTATTGGAAGAAAAAGTTAATATATAATTCTACACTTGCTCTATTAACTTTCTTTGTATTGACAAATTTATATTTAATAATAATTGGTTATTCCAATTGTGGCTGCTATGGAACGAAAATAGAAAGCAGTCCTTTGGTAAGTTTTACAAAAAGCTTATTAATAATTTTTTATATGCTTAAAGAAAAAATTAAAAATAGAGTAATGCAAGCAGCATAACAATGAAAAAGAAATTTATAAATTTATTTGTAATATGTTTTTTCATGGTGGTTTTGATTACTGCAATTATATTTGGAACACGAGAAGAAATTTTGCCGATAGGTGCTAAGTTAACAGAAATTAAATATATATGGCTGGGTGATACTTTATCCATAAAAGTTGATGCTAAGCCCATAATGATAATGTATTTTTCGCCGGATTGTTCTCACTGTGAGTATGATTTAATGGAAATTAATAAAAGAGTGAATGAATTGAAAAATGTCGATGTATACTTATTAACAACTGATAATAAATTTGTAAATAAAAAATTGTATGAAAAGTATAATAATATTATGAAAATGAGCAATATAAAATTTGGCATAGTCAATAAAGAAGAATATAAAGCAAAGTTTGGAATTACTGTTACGCCTGTATTTTATTTTTTTAATATACATGGAAAATTGGTAGATAAGTTAATAGGTGAAATAAAGTTTTCTCGACTCCTGGAGTCAATATGGAAATCTGACGATGCGCAGCGTCAGATTAGCGGCAGTAATTAATCCCTGTTGCCGCAGGGGAAATTATTAACTAAATTAATGGAGGTGTAATATGAGGGAATTAAATATTTTTCAAATGGAAGAAATTATTGGAGGAGGCTCTACTGCTGGATGTGCAGCTCTTGGTTTTATTTTAGGTGTTGCTTTAGGAATGGGGAATCCAATAGCAGCCATGGGGGCTGTAGTTGCTGGATATTTAAATGGTTGTTATTAAATAATAGGAGGAAAAAATGAAAATATTATCATACACTAAAATGAATAATGTAACTGGAGGTACTACAGAAAAAGCATGTGCATACCTAGGTATGGCTGCCTTGGGTAGTGGACTAACAGGCAATTTTCTCGCTTTTGCAATTTTAGGGACAATGTTTTCATTAGCATGTCTTAAAGGCGATAGCTAAAAAATAATGGATATAATGGAGGGGGTCTAGACCCCCTTATTAAAATTATTATGAAATTATTTAGTCAAATAAATCTAGTACTGAAACTAAAGGGAAGATTATTAATTTATATATTGAAATATAGAAATGATGCCCCATATTTGTTTTCAGTGATCTTTATTAGTCTCTTTTTACTTGAAAATCTATTTTCTTCAATTTCCTTATTTAATACACCTATTATTCATTTAAAAAGTGACGACTTTAAATTACTAATATCAGAAATTATTACTATATCTATAATGACTGTTTGGATATTGTTATCGACTATTGGTGGAATAGATTTGTCTCACTCCTTGAGTAAAAATCTTATACTTAGGTACCCTATAAAAATTTTTAATTTTGCATTAATGAATGTAATTTTTCAACTATTTGATGTTGGATTCATCTTATTTTCTCCATTTTTTATTTTATTACTATACACTTTTAATATAACTAGTCTAACTGGTATATTGTTTTCATTATTGACTTTCTTAACATTTTTAATACTTTTGATAATAATAGTCAATATTATTGAACTACTTATTGATACACGAGAACGATATTTAAAAACAAAGTATTATTTAGGTTTATTTTATTTACTTATCATTTTTCTATTTAATATTTTTCTATTAGTTCTGTTGATAAAAGGATTTAATGCGGGTGTAACTCTTGAGGAAGTTAACAAACTGTTTTTTCTTTACCCGCCTATACTAGTTGTTAGTATAATAAGTAATATTGCTTTGGGTGAATTATTGCTTGGGGTATTATGGTGGGTTGTTCTAATAAGTGAAGTTGGTATTGTTTTTCTTTTCTATTTATATACATTGCGTCACAGCTTCGAATATGGATTTAAAAAAAATGGATTATCGAGTAAATTATTTCCATTTAATTATAAAACTAATAAAAAAGAAAAATTATTTATTAGACTATTAAATCTTTTTCCCCAAAGCAACGCTTTTATTGTAAAAGATGTTTTTTGTATAATTAGAAATCCAAGAATACAATTATGGTTTTTACTTAGTTGTGTTTGTGTTTGGTTTGTTTCAATTTCACAAATAGATACATTTTTTAGACATGTTATTATGATTAGCACACCAATAATAATTTTACTGCCGTTAGCCAGTAATTTATTTGCTTTTGATGCGAGTGGATTATTGCTTTACTTCATTGCTCCTATTTCTCTATGTAGTTCTATATTTCAAAAAAATGTTGCTATTTCAATTGTAGGAATCGTATATACAATTCCAATTATAATTTGGACGTTAATAATAAATTCTGTTAATATTATTATTATATTAATTTCAATTCCGATTCTTTTATATCAACTTTGTGTTATAAACATATTTGGGACAATAATTTCTATGTGGTTCACCTATAAAGTTAATTACAAAAGTATAGTAGGACAATTTAATCCTATGGTGTCACAACCGTATATATTATTTGCTTTTGCTTTTTCAGAAGGGTTGTTAGCTTTAGTTATATTATTATTTTATGAAAATAAATTTATACTTCTGTCGGTAACTATTTTATTAGCAATAGTTTCTGTAATTGTTTATAAGTCTCTACATGTAAAATTTTTTAAGAGATTATTTATAAAAAGAAAAGAATACTTGATAAAACAATTAGTAAAAAGTGAAATAAAAACTTATGAATAAATATTCAATATTGTTGGAACAAGTTAAAAAAAGTTATAGCGGAACTTATGTAATTTATGATGTAAGTTTAAGTATAACAAGAGGATCATGTTTCGGATTGGTTGGCCCTAATGGAGCAGGTAAAACAACATTGGTTAATTTGATAAGTGGAATACTTGAAGTTGATAACGGTAAAGTAACGATACTCGGTGAAGAAATGAATATTGATAATATAAAAATAAAGAATAAAATAGGCGTACTTCCTGAAGAGCTTGGCTTATTGGATTATCTTACCTGTAATGAATATCTAAACTTTGTGGCACAAATTTATAATGTTAATAGATTTCAGATAGAAAATCGAATAAATTCCTTGTTAAAAACATTTGATATCTTACAAGAAAAAGAAAAGTTGTTGTGGGAATATTCAACCGGGATGCGCAAGAAAGTAGCATTTATTGCTGCGATAATCCACCTCCCGGAAATCATAATTTTAGATGAACCATTTGAAAATATTGACCCACTTTCACGTAGGAAAATGAAAAATATACTAAAAAGAATGAAAGAGAAAGGTACAACTATTTTAATTACTTCTCACGCTTTAGCTGAAGTGGAGGATTTTTGTGATGAAGTAGCTATTATAAACAAGGGTAAAATTGTTTATCAATCGGAAACGAGAGATATCCGTAATAAAATAAAAGACGAAGTAACAAGAGAGACATACCAATCACTTGAAGAAATATTCATAGATCTAACAACAGATAAAAAATGTAATGACGATATTCTTTCATGGTTGTAATACTTGAGAATTCAACATTCCCCAATATAAATAAGAGAAAAATTAATTAATCCCCTTTGCCGCAGGGGAAATTAATAACTAAATTAATGGAGGTGAAATATGAAAGAACTAAATCAACTTCAGATGGAAAAGATTATTGGGGATAAAGATGTAAATTATTGGTTATGTAATGCTGCGTTTATACAGATTGTATTTTATAATTTATTTCTAAAGAGAATATGAATATAAAAACAATAAACGATTTCATATTTCTTTCTGGTTGTTAATTTGTTTTATGGCATCTTTGCTAATATTTATTTAATGAATGAGAATAAGACCATTATCTTAGCTATTCCCGTCTCTGTTATTCCGATGCTTTGTGGGATTATAACTATTTTAGTTAGGGAAAAATTTAAAGATAAAATTAAATTTTATCATGAAAGTATTATAGAATTCGTTTTGATAAATTTTTATTCTCTATGATATTCCTTTTCGTACTGTTTTCCTAAAAGATTCTTATACATTAATCAAAATAGGAGCATTTATTATTATGGCTCTGATAGGAATATATTCATCTTATTTTATTATAGTTCATAACAAGGAACACAGACGACCACACGAGATAAATCTGTGAAAATCTTGTCTTATCAGTGTCATCAGTGTTCTAAAAAAGATTTAATTTTACAATTACTTTTCGAAATGCTTTTGTAATAAATAACCACTAAATAAAACGAAGAATTTTTTTTATATTGAATTATTCAATTTAAGTTCACAAAAAATTTCAGGAGAAAAAATTGAATTACACACCTTCAGATAGTCGTTATGATTCAATGAAATACAACCGCAGCGGGAAAAGTGGATTAAAACTTCCTGCAATTTCTTTGGGTTTGTGGCATAACTTTGGCGGTGTTGATGTATTTGAAAATGGAAGAGCAATAATACATCGTGCATTCGATTTAGGTATAACTCATTTTGATTTAGCAAATAATTATGGACCGCCTCCAGGTTCTGCAGAAGAAAATTTTGGAATCATTCTTAAAAAAGATTTCAAAGGCTATCGTGATGAAATGATAATATCTACAAAAGCCGGCTGGGGTATGTGGCCTGGACCTTACGGTGATTGGGGTTCAAAAAAATATTTAATTGCATCATTAGACCAGAGTCTTAAAAGAATGGGTTTAGATTACGTAGATATTTTTTATCATCATCGTCCCGATCCAGAAACACCACTTGAAGAAACAATGGGTGCATTAGACCAGATAGTTCGAAGCGGCAAAGCACTTTATGTTGGTATTTCTCAATACAAACCCGAAGAAACAAAAAAAGCTGCAGACATTCTAAAACAAATGGGTCATCATTTATTAATTCATCAACCGCGTTACAATATGTTTGACCGATGGATTGAAGATGGATTAACTGATGTGCTCGAAAAAGAAGGGATTGGCTGCATTGTATTTTCTCCTTTAGCTCAAGGATTATTAACAGATAAATATTTAACTGGAATTCCAGAAGGTTCTCGTGCTTCAAAACCCTGGGGATTTTTGAAAATCGAACAGATTACAAATGATAAATTAGACAAAGTAAAAAAACTCAATGCAATTGCTAAAAAGAGAAATCAATCTTTAGCTCAAATGGCTCTAGCCTGGGTTTTAAGAAAACCAGTTGTAACTTCTGCTTTGATTGGTGCAAGTCGTGTTGAACAAATTGATGATGCCGTTGGTACACTTAATAATTTACAATTTAGCAAGGATGAATTAAACGAAATAGAGAAAATTTTATCGGAATAAATTTCTAACTAATTTAGGAGTAATTATGAAAGGCAATCAAAAATTAATTGATACCTTAAATGAACTTTTAGCTGATGAATTAACTGCTATCAGTCAGTACATGGTTCACTCAGAAATGTGTGATAATTGGGGCTATAGTAAACTTCACGAAGCAATCGAAAAACAAGCAATTGATGAAATGCATCATGCAGAATGGCTCATTCAAAGAATTTTATTTCTTGAAGGAACTCCAGTAGTATCTAAATTAAGAGAGATGAAAATTGGTAAATCAGTTTTAGATTTTATTAATAATGACCAAGAAGCAGAAGCAGATGCAATTAAGGCATATAACAAAGCAATTACACTTGCTCGTGAAGTTAATGATGAATCTACTGCTGAGTTATTAACAAAGATTTTGAAGATGGAAGAAGGACATGTTGATTGGGCTGAAACTCAACGAGCACAAATTGAACAAATGGGTTTGGAAAGTTATCTGTCAAATCAAGTCTAATCAGTATGAAATGTTGAAGCTGACAAACAAACAAGATTTATTAAAAAAATAGAACACAGACCTGCATGCCGCAGGCAGGTGACACAGATTTGACAGATGACCACGAGATAAATCTGTGAAAATCATGTCTTATCAGTGTCATCAGTGTTCTTAAAAAATTAAATATGATTCTGTAATTGTGTAATTTTGCAACGAATAATTAATAGAGAACAAAATGAATTTCAAAGTAATCAAAAGCAATATTGTATTTGAAGGGAAAGTATTTAATGTCCGAGTTGACGATATTCAATACAATGGTTCTAAAAATTTAGCAACACGACAGGTAGCTGTTCATCCAGGGGGTGCTGTTATTGTTCCTGTTTTAAATAACGGGAAAATAATTTTAGTCAAACAATATCGTTATCCTCATAATGAAATTATTCTTGAACTGCCAGCAGGTAAATTGGATAAAGATGAAGACCCATTAAATTGTGCAATTCGAGAATTAAAAGAAGAAACAGGTTATACTACAAATAATATCATTAAGCTCGGAAAAATTTATACAACACCTGGATTTTGTAATGAAGTTCTGCATATTTACTTAGCAAAAGATTTGGGTGCTGGCAAACATAATCGTGAAGAAGGTGAAGAAGGAATGGAATTAATAGAACTTTCGATTGATGAGATTGAAGAAAAAATTAAAAATGGTGAAATAGTTGATGCAAAAACGATATGCGGAATAACAATGCTAAAATTAAATAAAGATATTGAATGATTAATTAATCACAGCTTTTGAATCACATTTAATAATCACAAAAAATCAACTGAAAAACCTGCAACCAATTATTCATTCGTTAATTCTTCTAATTCAACTTTTTGCAGGTGAGTAATTTTTTTTCCTAAAAATCGTTCTGCAACTTCATGGAATTTTGTTGGAACATCACTCACATAAAATTCTCTTTTTCCAAGATGGTTTGAATTATTTCTTAATCCACGTCCATTCAAATATTCTTCAATAATTTTTGCAGCGGGGTCTCCTGAATGAACAAGTTTTACATTTTTGCCCATAACTTTTTGAATTACATCTGAGAGAATAGGATAATGTGTGCAGGCTAAAACAAGTGTATCTATTTTCTTTTCTTTTAATTCTGTTAAATACTCTTTTGCAATTAATTCAGTAGCTTTGTGGTTAATCCATCCTTCTTCTGCTAAAGGAACAAAAAGAGGACATGCTTTTTCGATGACCTTAACTTTTGGATTTAATTTTTTTATTTCGTTTGAATATGCTTTGTTATTAATTGTTGAACGTGTGCCTATAACTCCAATTATTCCTTTCTTTGTTTCCTGCAATGCCATTTTTGAACCAGGTTCTATCATTCCAATAACAGGAATTGTAAGAAATCTTTTTAGTTCCTTTAGTGCAACTGATGATGCAGTGTTACATGCAACAACGAGTAATTTTATGTTTTTTCTTAATAGAAAATTAGCAGCTTGGAGTGTGTATTCAATTACAGTTTCGTTTGACTTGCTGCCATAAGGCACTCTTGCAGTATCTCCAAAGTAAACAATGTTTTCATTTGGAAGGAGTTCAATTACAGATTTTACTACTGTTAATCCTCCTATTCCGGAATCAAAGAATCCAATTGGATTAGTTCTGTTCATAAAGTTCATAATATTTCCTATAACATTTCTTCAATTGTTCTGGTAAGTTCGTATTTAATTAATTCATAAGAATTAGTAGAAACTTTTTTCTTGTTTCTATCAAGTACATAAAATGAATCCACGATATCATCAGCTTTGGTATTAATTTTTGCAAAATAAATTGAAAGGCCGAGTTCATTCATCTTTTTTGTTATCTGATATAAAAGTCCAAGTCGGTCAGGCGAAGAAATATCAATTATTGTGAACCTATCATGCTTTTCGAAAGATACCTTTACCTCACCTTTTCTTTTGAATAATTTATTTTCAATTCTCCACCATTTTGACTTAATTCTGTTAAATTCTTTTACAATCTGCAGTTCATTGGATACAGCAAGTTTGATGTCTTCAACAATTTTTGGATATCTTGAATCATTAACAACGCTGTTTGTTCTAAAATCAGTTACATTGAAATTATCAATCACAACACCATCTTTTCTTGTAAAAATTTTTGCATCGTGAATGTTAAGGTCGTTAATAGAGAGAGCACCGCAAAGACGGGATAAAAGTGCTTCAGAATCTTTTGTAATTACTGTAATGGAAGTGTAACCTCCTTCTTCTTTGAAGAATACAGAAACAGGCAATCCTTTGTTGATTTCTTCGATATGCTGATTAATTTCTTCTGCTGTAAAATATTGTAAATATCCAAGGTCATCAATTGAATCAATATGATTTCTTACGGTTTCGTCTGTAAAGATATCAGAAGTTTTCATAATTTCTTCCATACTAATTGCCAGCAATTCTTGTCCGGTAATTCTTTCTTCAACCATTCTCTTTGTTTTATAATAAAGTTCATATAATAGTTCATTTTTCCATTGAGTCCATACGACAGGTGATACAGCAGACAAATCTGCATATGTCAGTAAATATAAAAGGTCAATCAATTCTGATGAAGGGAAGATATCAGCAAAAATATTAAGTGTAGTAGCGTCATTAAGATTACGCCTGAATGCAACCTGTTCCATTGTTAAATGATGCCGCACAAGAAATTTTACTTTTTGAATTTCACTCTGACCATATCCTAATCTTTCCATTACGGAATTTGCAATTTCAGCACCAATTATTTCATGGCCCGAAACTGTAATTGGTTTTGCAATATCGTGAAAGATGACAGCCAGATATAAAACATCTTTTTCTTTTATGCTCTGGAAA
>JARYLX010000289.1 GCA_029907415.1 Melioribacter sp. | reverse complement strand
CAATTAAAATTTTTCTATCACTGCTTTTTAAGAGCAAGCATCTTGCATTAAGTTCTACGCGGTTTAATTCATCAGGTGGATTTGTATTTTGCCAGAGTGGTTTTGGAATTATTCCAAACATCGCTCCGCCATCAAGAGAAAATTTACAGGTTTCAATTGCATGTAAAACGTATTTGCCGATTTTCATATTTTATTTTTATGTTTATGTATAATTAATTAATGACTATATAAATTTAATAAATTTATCAGGAATTGATATGAAAAACAAAAAAATCAAAATAGGTTCAGTTGTAAACTATGGCTTTATAGCTTTTATTTCATTCTTGATAATGAGTTGTACATTAATTAAAAAATCTATTTCGAATAATACAACAGAAATAAAAGTTATGACGTTCAACATTCGATATGGAACTGCCGATGATGGAGAAAACAGCTGGGAAAATAGAAAAGAAATTTTATTTGATGTGGTAAGAGATTACAACCCAGATATTATTGGAATGCAAGAAGTGCTAAAGTTTCAATTGGATGAGTTATTAATTGAACTGCAAAATTATAATTTTGCAGGAGCAGGCAGAGATGATGGAAAAACAGCCGGTGAATATTCTCCAATTCTTTTTTCAAAAGAAAGATTCATACTGGATACAACAGAAACTTTCTGGTTTTCAGATACACCAAAAATTCCCGGTTCAAAAAGCTGGGGGAACAATATTACCCGTATCTGCACATGGACAAAATTATTTGATAAATTCACACGTAAAAATATTTATGTTTTCAATCTTCATCTTGATCATCAATCTTCAGAATCCAGAAGAAAGAGTGCTGATGCTTTGATTAAAAAAATTTATGAAATGAAAATTACTCAACCCATCATTCTTACAGGAGATTTCAACTGCGGTGAAAATGATGAAACAATTAAATCCATTCTCAATTCTAAATTAATTGATACTTACAGAATAATGCATAAAAAAAGCAACAATGAGGGTACATTCCATAACTTCAAAGGTGATGATTCCGGAGATAAAATAGATTTTATTTTTGTTTCAAAAGATTTTGAAACTATAGATTCCAGAATTATAAAAACAAATAGGAACGGGAAATATCCTTCAGACCATTTTCCGGTGACTGCTGTAATAAAATATCTTTATTAATTATAAACCGCCAGAGTGTAAAGAATGATTTATACTTTAACTCACACCCTGGCGGTCAAATTTATTTCATATAAACTAATTTCACCGACTTACTGAATCCCGACCCTCGTACAGTGAATATATAAACTCCAGATGCAAGTTCTTCATTATTATCATTTTTACCATTCCAGAATAGCTCAACAATATTTTTATTGCTGTCGTTGATTTCAAATGTTACAGTATCATAAAAAGAATTCACATATTACACAATTTTCAGATAATCAAATGATTTACCTATAAAAATAAAAAGTATATAAGAAAGACTAATAAATTTCGTAATTAATAAAAGGCTCGACAATGCGAGCCTTTGATTTTAGTTATGATTATAAATTAACTTTTTATCTTCCTATACTATCAAGATATTCCTTTTTCTTCAGAAGTGTTTCTTTATCTTCAACATGATTTGGGTCAGGAACACAGCAATCTACAGGACATACAGCAGCACATTGAGGTTCATCATGAAATCCTACACATTCTGTACATTTATCAGGAACAATATAAAAACGGTCAGCAGAGAAAAATCCTGTAGCTCCAGAAGGAGCAGGGTCATTTTCGCCAAAAGTCTTATCCCCTAATTTCCATTCAGCACCACCTTCATAAATTGCAGTGTTCGGGCATTCGGGTTCACATGCACCGCAGTTGATGCATTCATCTGTTATCATTATAGCCATAATAATTTCTCCTTAATTTTATGAAAAATTCTTTATTTGATTTATTTATAATTAAATAAACAAGATTATATTCAAGAATATTTGTTATTTATAAGGTTTATAAAAGTTTTCTCAACATATAAACTTTATATTTATCAGAAAGAATTTTGTTATACTCATTACAAATAAATCTTAAAAAATACCTTATAGCAAAATTTCTAAGAATAAAGTTAAAGAACATAAATGATTCATACAAAAGAAAATATAATTAAAGTCTTTATTATTTTATAAAAAATATATAATTCATAGACTTATTACCAACTACCACTTGCCCCACCTCCGCCAAATGAACCTCCACCTCCACTAAACCCACCAAATCCGCCACCAACTCCACTTCCGAAACCACCTCCCCCACTCCAGCTTCTGCTTCTGCCTCCTCCCATGGAACCAATTATTAACCATGGAATTACACCTCCGCTTCCTCTACCACCTCGAGCTAATAACAAAAAAATTATTAACATTATTATATAAACAAATGGAAATTTAATATCATCTTCTTCTTTCTCTTTTTTATCACTTTTATATTCTCCTTTAGTTGCAGAAATAATTGCATCAATACCTGCTTTTATTCCTTCAAAATAATTACCTCCCTTAAAGTGTGGACGAACTTCATTTCTAAGTATTGAACTTGCAAGAGCATCAGGAAGAGCTCCTTCCAGACCATAACCAACTTCTATTCTCATTTTTCTGTCATCTTTAGCAACAAAAAACAAAACCCCATTATTATTCTTTGCTGTCCCAATTTTATTTCTTGAGGCAACTTCATAAGTATATAATTCAATGGGATAACCGTTTAATGATGATATCATTAAAAACACAATTTGATTTGATGTAGAGTCGTCAAACCTTTTTAATTTATCGTTTAGATAAGAAAGTTCTGAATTTGAGAGAGTAGAAGTATAGTCATTTGCATAATTTTTTAGGATTGGGAATTCAATCTGAGCACGAATAACTATAAATGGAATTAATAAAAATAAAAAAGTTTTTTTCATATTAAACTCTATTGTCAAAACTGAACTTTTGGAGCCTGTTCAGCATTTGGTGCTGCCTGGAAATATTGTTTTTCTTTGAATCCTGTCATATTTGCAATTATAGATGCAGGGAATCTTTTTATTTGTGTATTATATTCTTGAACTACTTGATTGAATTTCATTCTTTCTACAGAAATTCTGTTCTCAGTTCCTTCGAGTTGAGCCTGAAGTTGAAGAAAGTTTTCATTTGCTTTTAATTGCGGATAATTTTCTGAAACTACAAGTAGACGTGAGAGAGCACTGCTTAAACCATCTTGTGCCTGTTGAAATTTTTGAAATGCTTCAGCATCACCGAGCTGGTCAGCTGTAATTCTAATCTGTCCAACTTTTGCTCGAGCTTCTGTAACTGCTGTATATGTTTCTTTCTCAAAATTAGCAACACCTTTAACAGTTTCAACAAGATTAGGAATTAAATCATATCTTCTTTGATACTGATTTTCTACCTGACTCCATGCTTGATTCACACTTTCATTTAAAGATACTAATCTATTATAAACTCCCACACCCCAACTTACTGTTAGTAAAATAATAACAATTATTACTGCTGCAACTCCAAGTGCAATTAATAGACCCTTTTTCATTTTACCTCCTATTTATGATTAGGATTAATTCAATTTGTTAAACTTCTTACAGGAGCAGGAATTCTTCCACCGCGGTTTATAAATTTTTCACTGCTTAATGTTCTTACTCCCATCACAGGAGCTTTACCCAATAAACCACCGTAATCAACAAAGTCTCCTTCTTTTTTTCCAAAGGCGGGAATTATT
>JARYLX010000288.1 GCA_029907415.1 Melioribacter sp. | reverse complement strand
TAAAGTTGATGGATTCGAAAATCTTACTCTGCAGCAAAAGAAATTAGTCTATTATCTTTATCAAGCTGCTTTGTATGGAAGAGATATAATCTGGGATCAGAATTATAAATACAATCTATTAATCAGAAAAACTCTTGAAGCAATAGTAAAAACTTATAAAGGAGATAGAACTACTCCGGATTTTCAGAATTTTATGGTTTATACAAAAAGAGTTTGGTTTTCAAATGGGATTCATCATCATTATTCAAATAAAAAATTTCTGCCGGAATTTTCGAAAGAATATTTTGCAGAACTAATTAAAAATTCTGACCCGAAAGAATTTCCACTAAAGGAAAATGAAACAATTGAAAATTTGATAACAAAATTAGAACCTATATTATTTGACCCCAATGTAGATGCAATTAAAGTCAATCAAAATCCCGAGTATGATTTGATAAAAACATCTGCAGTTAATTTTTATGAAAATTTAACACAGAAGGAAGTAGAAAATTATTACAAAAAAATTATCAAGCCGAATGATGAAAGGCCAATTTCATATGGATTGAATTCAAAAATGGTAAAGGAAAATGGACAAATTTACGAACGTGTCTGGAAATTAAATGGGATGTATGATGCTGCAATTCAAAAAATTGTTTACTGGCTAAAAAAAGCAGTTGAAGTTTCAGAAAATGAACAGCAAAGAAAAGCTCTGAATTTATTGATTGAATATTATGAAACCGGCGATTTGAAGAAATGGGATGAATATAATATTGAATGGGTCAAAGATACTTCTTCAGTTATAGATGTGATTAATGGATTTATCGAAACTTATAATGACCCGCTTGGATTCAGAGGGTCGTTTGAATCGGTTGTTTCGTTCAAAGATTTTGAAGCAACAAAAAGAATAAAAGCAATAAGCGATAATGCACAATGGTTTGAAGATAATTCTCCAATAATGCCTGAACATAAGAAAAAAAATGTTAAGGGAATTTCTGCAAAGGTAATTACAGTTGTTGTAGAATCTGGGGATGCTTCGCCGTCAACACCAATTGGAATTAATTTGCCAAATGCAGAATGGATTAGAAAAGAACATGGTTCAAAATCTGTAAATCTTGGTAATATTGTTTACTCTTATAATAAAGCTTCAGAAACAAGCGGAGTGCTCGAAGAATTTGCATTTTCAAAAGAAGAAATTGAAAGAGCAAAAAAATATGGGGCACTTGCAAGTGATTTACATACTGACATGCATGAAGTTATTGGTCATGCTTCAGGTCAAATTAATCCTAATGTTGGACAGCCAAATGAAACATTGAAAAATTATGCTTCAACTCTTGAAGAAGCTAGAGCAGATTTAGTTGCGTTGTATTTCATCATGGATAAAAAATTAGTTGATATTGGAGTGATGCCTTCTCTTGAAGTAGGCAAAGCAGAATATGATTCATTTATAAGAAATGCATTAATGGTTCAGTTGGCTCGAGTAAAACCTAAAGAAAATCTGGAAGAAGCTCATATGAGAAATAGACAACTTATTGCTAAATGGGCTTATGAAAAAGGTTTGCCGGAAAATATTATTGAGAAAAAAAATAAAAATGGGAAAACATATTTCGTTATTAATGATTATGATAAACTAAGAAACCTTTTTGGACAGCTGCTTCGCGAAATTCAGAGAATAAAATCAGAAGGCGATTATGAAGCAGGAAAAAATCTGGTTGAAAATTATGGTGTAAAAGTTGATACTGAACTTCATAATGAAGTTTTGGAAAGATATCAGAAATTAAATATTGCACCTTATGCAGGTTTTATTAATCCTAAATTAATTCCTGTTATGAATGGCGATGAAATAATTGATGTGAAGATTGAATATCCAGAAGATTTTACAGAACAAATGCTTTACTATGCTAATGAGTATTCTGTACTACAAGTAAATAATTAAGTTTTTATTTAAGTCCATCTGCGTGCTTATTGGTATGCAGGTGGACTTTTCATTTAATAAATTCAATAAATTTTTTTAACCGAATTCTTAAATCAAATCAGAATATTGACCGTTAATAACATTCAATAAATCTGAAGGTGAAATTTTTATCTGCATTCCTCTCACTCCAGCACTTACATAAATGTAATCGAAAAGTTGAGCTGATTCATCAATAAAAGTTGGAAACAATTTTTTCATCCCGATTGGTGAACAACCGCCTCTGATATAGCCTGTAATTGGTTGGAGTTCCTTAACCTTTATTAATTCTATTTTTTTTGAATTGCATGCTTTTGCTGCTTTTTTCAGATTTAATTCATAACAGCCGGGAATTACAAAAACATAAAAATTATTTTCTTCGTTATGCGCTACAAGTGTCTTAAATACAATTTCTAAATTTACTCCTAACTTTTTTGCAACGGAAACAGCATCAATTTCCTCTTCGTTAAATTCATATTCCACAGTTTCAAATGAAATATTTTTTGATTCAAGAATTCTAATAGCATTGGTTTTCAAATTAACCTCAATTGATAAAATATCATCTCGAATTTAAAAATAATTTCTATTAGAAGAAGGGCACTGAGCTCTAATTATTTACTGAATGAGTTTTTAATTATCAGATTTAAGTTCTTTAAGAATTTGGATTACTTTTTTCAGAAATATTAAAATCAAAATAAGCATTAATCCAAGTATTAGATAGGTAATCATTTTCATGTCTTTCTTTTTTGCCCTGTGCAATAGTAAAATAAAATTTCGAAAGTTTTTGTGAGCCTTGTCAAGAATAAAAAAAATTAGAATTATGTAGTGTTTTAAATTATTCTTGACTAATTTTATAACCAACATTTATGAGGGGAACACCATGAAAAAATTAATTATTATTTTCTTTATAGGATTTTTTATGAAGTCATTTGCTCAACTTCCACCAATTATTGACAGAGAACTTTTCTTTGGAGACCCGGAAATTTCAGGTGCTCAAATTTCTCCAGATGGAAAGTATATTACCTTTATCAAGCCTTACAATAATGTGCGAAACATTTGGATTAAAGAAATTAATCAAAAATTTGAAGAAGCTCGTCCATTAACTAATGACACAAAAAGACCTATTACAAATTATTTCTGGTCAAGGGATAGTAAGTATATTCTTTATGTTCAGGATCAGGGAGGTAATGAAAATTTTAGAGTATATGCTGTAAGTCCACTTGATAAAGGAGACCCAGTTCCACCTTCAAGAGATTTAACACCACTCGAAAATGTAAGGGCTTATATTTATGATGTTCCAAAGAAAACTCCAAATGAAATTTTTATTGGCCTTAACGACCGCAATCCTCAACTTCATGATGTATACAAATTGAATTTAACAACAGGAGAAAGAACTTTAATTCGAAAAAATGACGAGAATGTAGCAGAATGGATTTTTGATTTAGATGGTAATTTAAGACTTGGAATAAGGCAAACTGAAGATGGAGGGACAGAAATTTTGAAAATAGATGGTGATAAATTAATTCCCATTTATAAAGTATCAAGTGAAGAAACAGCTGAACCATACAGATTTACGCCAGATGGAAAAAGTTTTTATCTGGTAACTAATAAAGGGGATAAAGTTGATAAGACAGAATTAGTTTTATTTGATATGGAAACAGGCAAAACAAAGTTTATTGAAAGGGATCCTAAGAACGAAGTTGATTTTGGTGGTGCTATTTTTTCTGATATTACAAATGAACTTATAGCTACATATTATAGAGCTGACAGGTTAAG
>JARYLX010000287.1 GCA_029907415.1 Melioribacter sp. | reverse complement strand
GCAGGAAGCATTGGTGTTCATGTTATGAAAATTGCAAAAGGCTTTGGAATGAATGTGGTTGCATATGATGTGAAAAAAAATCATATACTCGAAGAACTGCTGGATTTTAAGTATGTATCTTTGGATGAACTACTTGGTTCGTCTGATATTATTACACTTCACTGCCCGTATAATGATAGTACTCATCATTTGATTAATATGAAAAACATTGATAAAGTTAAAAAAGGTGCATTGTTTATTAATACAGCTCGTAGCGGAATTATAGAACCGACAGCACTTTATTATGCAATTGATAAAGGAATATTTGGAGGGGCAGGATTGGATGTTTTTGAAGGAGAGGAATTATTAAAAGAAGAAAACCAAATGCTTACCAAAAATGTATCTAAAGAAAATATCGAAGCATTATTAAAAAGAAATTTATTGTTAAGAAGAGAAAATGTAATAATAACACCTCACATGGCATTCGACTCTCACGAAGCTATCGAAAGAATTCTACAAACAACTTATGAAAACATAATCTCATTTTTTGAAAATAAAAGTTACTACAAAGTTGTCTAATGGCATCAGATTACGGTGATGAAATATTAGGTAAAGCATACGACTCAAAATTAATGAGGCGGCTGCTGAAGTATGTTAAACCATATAAAAAATATGTGGTGCTTGCAATACTTCTCAATATTCTTGTGGCGGCTTTAGGTCCGCTGCGTCCATATTTAACTAAGATAGCAGTTGATAATTATATTTCAACAAAGGATTGGAACGGATTAATACTGATAAGCTTAATTTTATTTGCTTCTCTCTTTTTTCAGGCACTGGTTCAGTACTTTCTTACTTACTACACAGAATTAATGGGACAAAAGATTATCTTTGATTTGCGTGTAGAGATATTTTCGCATGTTCAAAAACTTGCTTTAAAATTTTTTGACAAAACTCCAATTGGAAGAATTGTTACACGAGTTACCAATGATGTTGAATCTCTTAATGAAATGTTTTCTTCTGGTATCGTAGCAGTTTTCAGCGACATATTTGTTATTGTCTGGATTTTTGTCTTCATGTTCTCTCTTTCATGGGATTTAGCACTGGTTACTTTATCTATTATTCCAATACTTTTTTATGCAACATTTTTATTTAGAAAGAAAGTTAGAGAAACTTACCGAGATGTTCGTTTGCATCTTGCAAGATTAAATTCTTACATGCAGGAACATGTTACGGGAATAAATATAGTTCAAAATTTTGTTAAAGAAGATGATGAATTAAAAAAATTTTCTTTGATTAATAGTGACTACAGAAATGCAAATATTAAATCAGTTTTTTATTATGCTGTTTTTTTCCCATTTGTTGAATTGTTAAGTTCTATTACAATTGGTTTGATTATCTGGTATGGCGGAGGTGAAGTAATTCAGAAACATTTAACAATTGGTGTTCTGTTTGCTTTTCTTCAGTATACAGAAATGTTCTGGAGACCAGTTAGAGATTTATCTGAAAAATATAACATTCTTCAAACTGCAATGGCTTCTTCCGAAAGAATTTTTAAACTACTTGATGACCAAACATTTGTTAAGAATCCAGAAAATCCAATTATTTTGAATAGTATTAAAGGTGAGATTGAATTTAAAAATGTCTGGTTTGCATATAATCCTGAAGAATATGTATTAAAAGATATTTCATTTAAAATTAATCCAGGTGAAACAGTAGCAATTGTAGGAGCTACAGGTGCAGGAAAGACAAGCATCATAAATATTCTAACAAGATTTTATGATATTCAGAAAGGAAGTATTACAATAGATGGAATTGATATTCGTAAACTTGACAAACGCAATCTGAGAAAATTCATTTCCGTTGTTTTGCAAGATGTATTTTTATTTTCTGGAACAATTAAATCAAATATATCGCTTGGTTCAGAAGAAATTTCTGATGAACAAATAATTCAAGCTGCTAAAATTGTTGGAGCACATGATTTTATTTCTAAGCTTTCTAATGGATATGATGAGGAAGTAAAAGAAAAAGGAGCTACATTAAGTGTTGGACAAAGACAATTGATTTCGTTTGCAAGAGCACTGGCTTTCAATCCACAAATATTAATCCTTGATGAAGCAACTTCGAGTATTGATACAGAAACAGAAGAGTTAATACAAAATGCAATTGAAAAACTTTTAGCCGGCAGAACTTCGATTGTTATAGCACACAGATTGTCAACAATTCAAAACGCAGATAAAATAATAGTAATGCACAAAGGTGAATTAAAAGAAATAGGAACTCATCAAGAACTTTTAACAAAGCGCGGGATATACTACAAATTGTATCAACTTCAATATAAAGAACAAGAAATTACAAGAACTGCATTATAAATGTTTATCAGCTATTCGTTAAAATGAAGTTTAATGTTTACGATTTCAGGTAGACTGCCAATTCTTATTGGCGGACCCCAGCCTCCCGCCCCACAAGAAACATAATAATGTGTGTTTCCTTTTCGCTTGTATCCCCAAGGCAATTCATAAATTTTTCTTATGATATAATTTAAGGGCCAGAGTTGTCCATTATGTGTATGCCCGGATAATTGTAAATCAATCCCATTTTGTTCTGCTTCTTCGAGATGAAATGGTTGGTGGTCCATTAGAATAATTGGAAGTGATTTGTCTAAATCTTTTGTTAATTCACTTAATTCTTTTCTATTTTTTTCTGAAAATCTGTTTATTGAACGGTCTTCTCTTCCTACTATATAAAATGTATTGTCAATTAAAATTGAACTATCTCTTAACATCTGTATTTTGTGAGCATTCAAATAGTTGACAGCGTCTTCTACTCCTCCAATGTATTCGTGATTACCAGTTATTCCAAAAATTCCATATTTTGCTTTCAGTTCAAATAGTGCTTCTCCAACATTGTCTTTTAAGACAGGCTTTATATCTTCATCAATTATATCTCCAGCCAAAAGAATTATATCAGGTTTGAGTTTGTTAATTTTGTCAACAATTTTGTATGCAAACATTTTCCCATTAATTGTTCCAAGATGTAAATCTGATGCCATTACAATATTAAGTGATTTTAAGTTGCCTGCTTTTTTATTTATGAATAACTCATATTTACGAACATTTATAATTTTTGAAGTAAAATATCCTCCCATAATTAGAATTAATACTAGAATAGAAATACATGCTGCTAAAAATTTTTTCACTTTAACAGGATTTTCTGTTATAAAAGATGGAAGAAAATGCAAGAAATGATTTATTATTCTAATTAAATCAATTGTAATTATGAATAGGAATGAATAAAACATAACAGCAATCCAGAAAGAACCACACCATATTAAAAAATCACTAAGATAAGAAACCCAGTAATTTTCAAGTATTCGGCCGAAGATGTAAGAAAGAATTAAAAAAACTAAGACTATAATTGAAAGATTTTTGTAATTATCCGGTATTACTGAAATAATTCTTCTTGCGATGTAAAAATTAATTAAACCATAAATTGTAAAAACAATTGCAAAAAATGTTATTGCCTGAGTAGTTTTCATAGTTCTTTAACTTTTTTGGATGGTCAATTAATAAATGCTTTTCTTTTTTGAACAGCTTTTTCGTAAAGTTGAATGTATTTTTCGGCAGATTTTTTCCATGAGTAATCCTTGCTCATTCCATTCGTTTGAATTTTTTTCCAGACATCTTTTAATTGAAAATCATGTAAAGCTCGTTTTACAGAATCTAACAAAGCATGACCTGAATAATCCCAGAAAGAATAACCAGTGCCTATTTCTTGT
>JARYLX010000286.1 GCA_029907415.1 Melioribacter sp. | reverse complement strand
CTCAATATACAGTAGAAAAAATTTTACAACTCGGTGGAAAAGTTTTGACGCTTTCAGATTCAAACGGATATATTTATGATGAAGCAGGAATTGATTTTGAAAAGTTACAATTTGTTATGGACCTCAAAAATAACCGCAGAGGACGAATTAAAGAATATGCAGAAAAATATAAAAGTGCAATTTATACTCCATTTGACCCAAATCTTAATTATAATCCACTATGGAATCATAAAGCAGATTGCGCTTTTCCATCAGCCACTCAAAATGAAATAAATGGTAATGATGCAGCTAATTTATTGAGAAATGGTGTATACCTTGTTTGTGAAGGTGCTAACATGCCTTCTACACCAGAAGCAATAGACCAATTTATCGATGCAAAAATTCTTTATGGACCGGGTAAAGCTGCTAATGCTGGTGGAGTAGCTACTTCTGGATTAGAAATGGCTCAAAATAGTATGAGATTTTCATGGACAAGAGACGAAGTAGATAATCGTCTAAGATTAATAATGAAAAATATTCATAAAACCTGTGTTGATATTGCAGAAAAATATGGAACTCCTGGAAATTATGTTAATGGTGCTAATATTGGTGGATTTATTAAAGTTGCTGATGCAATGATTGATCAAGGACTTGTTTAATAAATTTGTTAGGGTTGACCAAAAAATTAAAAATTGGTTTATTAAAACAATGTTAATGATACTAAATTTATCTTGATGGTTATACTTTTTGGTCAACCCTGAAATATTATGCTTTCCTTAATTTTATCTTCATATAATATTTTCTGTTATAACTTCGTATATTTCAATACACAGCTAATTTATTTTTGTTAAATATTTATTGAGGCAATAATGAATAACTTTATAATTAAACCTGCTAAAAGAATAGAAAATGTTGCATATGCTGTAAGAGATATTGTAGTTATTGCAAAAGAGGTAGAAAAGACTGGCAAAGAAATGTTATATCTCAACATTGGGGACCCAAATCTCTTTGATTTTGAACCACCAAGACATTTGATTGAAGAAACTTATAAGGCAATGCTGAAAAATTTTAATGGTTATGCCCCGTCCTCAGGAATTAAGCCTGCAATCGATGCGATAGAAAAAGAAGCCGAAAGAAAAGGAATTAAAAATATCCAGGATATTTTTATTACTACTGGTGCAAGCGAGGCTATTGATATTTGTTTAACTGCACTTGTCAATGAAGGAGAAAATATTCTAACTCCAACCCCAGGTTATCCTCTTTATACAGCAATTCAAAGTAAACTGCAATTAATCGAAAATCCATATTACCTCGATGAAAATAATGGCTGGCAACCAAATATTGATGACATTAAAAGTAAAATAAATGATAAAACAAAAGCTATTATTATCATTAATCCAAATAATCCTACTGGTGCTAATAATTCATATGACACTTTAAAACAAATTGTGGATTTAGCGATTGAACATAATCTGGTAATTTTTTCTGATGAAATTTATGACAAACTTTTAATGGATGGAGAAGAACACATTTCAATAGCTTCAATAAATTCTGAGGTTCCTGTGGTTACATTTGGAGGCCTATCAAAAAATTATATGGTTCCAGGTTTTAGAATTGGCTGGGGTATTGTAAGCGGAAATAAATCAGTTCTTAAAGACTATATTGAAGCAATTAATAAATTATTAAGAGCAAGATTATGTGCAAATCATCCTGAACAGTTTGGAATTGCTCCATCTTTACTGGGCGACCAGTCGCATCTCGAAGTCGCTGTTCATAAATTAACAAGCCGAAGAAATTTAACAGTTGAAATGCTTAATTCAATTCCCGGTATATCTTGTGTTGAACCGAAAGGAGCTTTTTATGCATTTCCCAGAATTCATAATATTTCCGATGATGTTCATTGGACTACAGAATTAATAAAAGAAACAGGTGTGGTTGTTGTACCAGGAAGTGGTTTTGGACAAGTGCCAGGTACTAATCATTTCCGTATAGTATTTCTACCACCAGAAAATTTATTAGAAAAAGCATATAAATTAATTGCTTCTTTTCATGAAAAGTATATGGAAGTTTATGTTAAATAAAGCTGGATATTTATAATAAAAAGGCTTTAGCATTAAAAGAAGCTAAAGCCTTTTTTAGTTTAAAAGGTGAAAAATTAGATATACATATTTATCATTTGCTCTAATAATTCCTGCTTACCACTAATTAATTTCGGCTCACCATATTTAATTGCAAGTTCTCTTAAATCTTCAAGTGTTAGTTCACCTTTTTCGAATTTTGCACCATCACCGCTGTCAAATGAGGCATATCTTTCTTTACGTATTTTTTTGTAATCAGATTCGTTTAATATTTTTTCTGCTACAATCAATGCTCTTGCAAATGCATCCATTCCAGCTATGTGAGCAATAAAAATATCTTCAATATCTGTAGAGTTTCTTCTAACTTTTGCATCGAAGTTTACACCACCAGTTCCAAAACCACCAGCTTCTGCTATTACAAGCATAGCTTCAACTAATTCATAAATATTGATTGGGAACTGGTCTGTATCCCATCCATTTTGATAATCTCCGCGATTTGCATCAATGCTTCCGAAAAGTCCTGCATCAACTGCACATTGAATTTCATGCTGGAATGTATGTCCTGCTAATGTAGCATGATTAACTTCAATATTTAGTTTGAAATCTTTATCTAATCCAAAATATCTAAGAAATCCAATTACTGTTTCAACATCATAATCATATTGATGTTTTGAAGGTTCCATAGGTTTAGGCTCAATTAAAAATGTTCCTTTGAAACCTTGCTTACGTCCATAATCTTTTGCTAATTCAAGGAATTTAGCCATGTGTTCTTTTTCTCTTTTCATATTTGTATTAAGGAGAGTTAGGTAACCTTCTCGACCTCCCCAGAATACATAATTTTCGCCGCCCAGTTCTATTGTAGCATCAATTGCTCTTTTGACTTGTGTGGCAGCATATGTAACTACCTGAAAATCTGGGTTAGTTGCAGCACCGTTCATGTAACGAGGATGTGAAAATAAATTTGCAGTACCCCAGAGTAATTTAACGCCAGAAGCTTTTTGTTTTTCTTTTGCATAGTCAATCATTATCTGAAGCCTTTTATCAGATTCTTCGATTGTATCTCCTTCTTCAACTAAATCGAAATCGTGGAAGCAATAAAATGGTAATCCTAATTTTGTGATAAATTCGAAAGCTGCATCCATTTTTGCTTTGCCTCTTGATATGGGATCTTTTTCCTCATTCCAGGGAAGTTTTTTTGTACCTCTTCCAAATGGGTCAGATAATTCTGAACAGAAGCTATGCCAGTATGCAGCAGAAAATCTGAAGTATTCTTTCATGGTTTTTCCGAAAACAATTCGATTTTCGTCATACCACTTAAAAGCTAATGGATTTTTGGAATCTTTTCCTTCATATTGAATTTTGTTGATTCCTTTGAAATATTCTTTGTTACCGATTAGTACTCCCATATTGTTCACCTTTTTTTGTTAATGATTTATAGAAATTTTTTTAATTGTTCATTCCAGTTATTGTATGCATTCATGGTTTTTTCAATTAATTCTACTTTGTGATTAATAACTTTAATCTTTTCTAAATTTCTGAATGCTTCTTCGAAAGATTTATAATAATTTGCACCATAAGCAGCTCCTCGAGCAGCACCCTGAGCACCATCAGTATCATATAGTTCAATAGTTGCCTGTGTTAAATTTGCTAATGTTTCTCTAAATATTGGACTTAAAAATAAATTAGAATTACCTGCTCGAATTATGTTTATA
>JARYLX010000285.1 GCA_029907415.1 Melioribacter sp. | reverse complement strand
TAAGTGCTTCGGCACCTGAATTTACAGTATCAACAGAATATCCATCGAGAACAAGAATTTTTCTGAAGCTGTCGAGAATTACATCTTCGTCATCAACACAAAGAATTCTTGCTTTTGGATTTGGCACTTCTGCGCGTTTGAGAGATTTAACTTCTTTGCTAAAATCAATTTTAACAACTTCTTTAAGAATTGCTTCTCTTTCTTTGCGAATCTTCTTTTCATTTGCTTTTCTAATTGCATATCTGATTATTACATCTGCAATTATTACTATTATTAATAATAAAATGAAGAGCAGCATAAATTTTCTCCTTAATTAAAATTATCTATCTGAACTACATGGAATTAAAAATTTCATTTCATATTCATATTCAGTTGGAATTATTCTATAAATCCAACCTTCGAAATATGGGTCTTTTTCGAGTATTGAAATATTTGATAAAAGTTTTTCATTCTTTTCAATTATTCTTCCACTCAAAGCTGAATACAATTGATGCACAAATCCTTCGTTGTCTATAAATTTTGCAAGTTGTCCTGCTTGATTAATCTTTTCGTTCAAATCTAATAATTCTATTTCTTTTATGTTATCAATTGTTTTCAAAAATAAATTTGTAGCTCCCAGAAGAACAGTTCCATTAAAATCTTCTTTTACCCAGCATGAATAACCTAATCTAAAATATTTTGATGGACATGATACATAAACAACTTCAGAATTAGATTTATCATTTTTTCTATTTATCAACTCACTGTATTTAATTCCTCTTTTGATTGTGCCAGTCATTTCATCAAAAGTAAAAGGTTTTGGGATAAAATCAATTGCACCTTTATAAAGTGATTGAACTGCATTTTCTATTGTTGAGTATCCTGTGGTCATAATTACAGGTGTATTAATTCCTGATTTCTGGAGTTCATCAAGAAATTGGAACCCGCTCATTTCAGGCAGCATGATATCACAAATTATTAATTTATAATCATTCTCTTTAATTTTTTTTATTGCATTAGCTGCATTATCTGTTGAATCAACTTTATAATTATTTAGAATTCCAATTTTTACTACTGAATCAATAACTACCTGTTCGTCATCAATTATCATTATGTCAAATTTATTTTTCATCTTACTCTTCCGGAAGTTTAATTGAAAATGTTGTCCCTTTCCCAATTTCACTTTGCACAGTAATAGTTCCATTATGATTGTCAATAATACCCCATACAACCGAAAGACCAAGACCAGTTCCTTTCTGACCCTTTGTAGTAAAGAAAGGTTCAAAAATTTTGTTTATATGTTCTTGAGGAATACCACAACCTGTATCTGAAACCTGAATTTCTACAAACTTTTTATTCCCCTTTTCATCAATAAAATTCCATCTTTGCCATTCATCTTTGAACGATGCACAACCTTCGAGAAAACCTTGAGATGGAACTTCAATTTTGTAAACTGGTCCGCCGCACAAAGGGCATTTTTCAAATTTATCAATTAAAGATAAATCACATACAGGACAGGTAAGTTTAATTATATCATTTTTTTCTACCGGAATTCCAAAATAATGTTTTGCTCTTCCATAAACAGGGTCAAGGAATAAGAAACCTTCATTTCCATTTGTTTTCATTTTAACTTTGATTGAAGGCAAGCCACCAATTTTATGGTCATTATCAATTAAATTATGATTTTTGGGACACAAAGCTGCCTTAACATGTACTACTCCTTTTGGCGACAAAGTTGTTTGAGATGTTTTAATTGTTATGGTCCCACCATTAGGACCAATAGCATCAATTGCATTTAAAAGCAAGTTCAAAATTACCTGCTGAATTTGATTTGCATCCGCAGTAATTCTAGGAAGTTTTTCATCAAATTCTTTGATTAGTTTAATTTTATTTATGTTCAATTGATTATGAACTACTAAATCAGCTTTATTGATTACCTCATTAATATCAATTAAACTTTTCTTTGGGGTTGACTGCCTTGAAAAATCAAGAAGGCTTTTTACAATTTCACGACTTCGTAAAGTCTCTCTTACAATTACATTTAAGTCTTCCTGCAATTCTGGATTATCTTTTGTTCGCTTTAATAAATAACTGCTATAAGTAAGAACACCAGTCAAAGGATTATTAATTTCATGAGCAACTCCAGCGGCTAACTTGCCAAGCAAAGCCATTTTATCGGATTGAAGTAGTTGTTGCTGAGTTTCATATAATTTTTTTGTCATATTATTAAATGATTTTGCTAGATAACCAAGTTCATCGTTCCCCAAATCTTTAATTTCATAATGAAGATTACCGGCAGCTATTTGATTTGTTGCTTTTACTAATTCTTTTACAGGTTTATCAACCCACTTTCTGACAAATATTCCAATAATAAAACCAATTGCAGTAACAGAAATTATTGCGAACAGCAACTCCTGAATTTCATTCTTTTTTATTTGTGAATCTACTTCTGTAAGTGTAATTGTAACATCAAGAACACCAAGCACTGTAGAACTTTGAGGATGAGCATGGCAATCGGCTTTCCAGCATGATTCTTCATTATAAATTGGATTAACTATTCCCATCACTCTCGGAGAATTTTCACTCAATCTAAATATTCTTGTTCTTTCTTTATTCGATAATTTTTCAAGTGGCTTATTTTCAGTATGACATGCATAACAGCTTTCGGCTTTTTTATCGAGCATCTTCCCAACATCTTCAGGATTTGTGGAATAAATTATCTCTCCTTCTTTATTATAAATTCTGATATTATCAATTGCCGGGTCTTTTCCGATAGTTTTAATTATTTCATCAACATATTCTCTTTGGTTAAGAAGCATTCCATATCTTGTACTATTTTTTACAGTTTCACTAAGTTGATTGGCATGACGTTCAACTTCTGCCAAAAGCACATCACTTTGAGATTTTATTTTAATGTATGAATTTATTCCAATGATTATAACAACTGTTAAACTAACTACTAAAATTAGTTTTAATCCAATTTTTCTAAAGAATCCTATTTCACTTAAACCATTCATAATTTTCTCAATCTTCCCGGTTTATCTTTTGGATATGATTTATCATCATGACAATCTTCGCAAGTTGGCTTTGAATAAGTTGGTTCTTTATGACAATTACTGCATTCTAATTCACTATGAGTTTCATCTAGTATTAAACCTGTAACATTATGCTTGAAATTATCCCAGCTCCAAGTTCCATGACAAGAACTGCATTCATTTTTAAGTCCTGTAAATTTACCTTTTGCAGTATGACATCTGTTGCAGGTTAACTTTGAATGATATTTTGAAATATCAAATCCTGTTACAGCAAAATGATTAAATGGACCTTTTTCTTTATCTGAGTGACATGATGAACATTTTGATTTCGAATCTGTATCATGACAATTAGAACACTTTTTATGAACTTCTTTTAATGATTTCTTAACTGCAGTTACAACTTTATTTTTGTTATGACACTTCACACAATTATCATTTTTATGGCAGTCGCCACATTCATAATTAAATAAATTAATATGTTCATCGTGATAAAAGGTGACCAATTTACCTGAAGTACTTGCCGTTGTAAAATTAATTTTAGATGGTGCTTTTACTTCAGGATGTATTCTCTTTGCAGTTAATTTTTTTACATCACTTTTTAACGCAGGTTCTTTTCCTTTTAATTGATGACAAACAACACAATCTATACTTCCGCTCCATGCACGATGACAATTCATACATTGACGATGAAATGCCCCTTTCAAATCAGGTTTGCTTACATCAATTCTTTTTCTTTGTGTTTCATGACATTCTGAGCATGCAATA